>DASVNL010000888.1:0-2827 GCA_036383875.1 Thermoanaerobaculia bacterium | reverse complement strand
GGTCGCGCACGTCACAGTGACGTTGAGCGAGACGGCTTTCGCGCTGGTCGGAACGCCGCACAGTCCGCGTACGGTGAAGTTGCGCGTCGTGTTCGTGTTGAAGATCGGACCACCGTTGGTCGAGTTCGCGTTGCGCGTATCCACGAGGCGGCACGGCGACAGCGGGTAGTACTGGAACGGACCACTCTGTGCCGCCGCGGTGAGCGTCAGGCCGAGGGTGGTGAGAAGAGTCAGGAGAAGAGCAAGTCGTCGCATCGTATGCCTCGCAGTCAATAGTCGCTCGTGTGAGCGCCGGTTTCGAACACTGGTCGTCTGATCAGGAGTGCGTCCGAACGGCAGAAAGACATACCGGATAGTCCACCGGTGCCCACACCGGCTTCACCACGATTAAATTTTTGCGGACTTGGACTGGACCGAATCGCTGACCCGGCGACATTGTAGCTCGACAAAATAACTTCGCAAGCACCATTCGTCCGGACAACAAAAAGCGCGCCCGAAGGCGCGCTCGAAACTCACAGCGAACGTGAGGGCTTACTGGAAGTAGCCGGTGACGTCGACGATGACGTGCACGTTGCCGAAGTTGTTGTAGACCGAGAGGTCCTGTGCGGCGGTCGAGAGTCCGACGATGATGCCGTTCGCGAGTGCGGGATCGGACGACTCGAAGTTGATCATCGAGACGTTCGGACGCGTCTGGCCGGACGGCCACACGGCGAGCCAGCTCGGCGCGGTCGCGCCCGTCACGGTGACGTTGAGCGAGACGGCTTTCGCGCTGGTCGGGACGCCGCACAGTCCGCGCACCGTGAAGTTGCGCGTCGTGTTCGTGCCGAAGATCGGACCACCGTTGGTCGAGTTCGCGTTGCGCGTATCGACGAGGCGGCACGGCGACAGCGGGTAGTACTGAAACGGACCGGACTGAGCGAACGAGCTGCCGGCAACGAGAAGAGCAGAAGCAAGAAGGGTCAATTGAATCAGGCGTCGCATTGGGTTCACCTCACTGGAAATAGCCGGTCACGTCGATGATGAAATGCTGGGTTGCCCCGCTGTTATAGATCGTCACCTGCCCGCTGGCGGACAAGTACAGAATCGAATTCGAAGCCCGGGTCTTCCCGGTACGGTAACTCAGGTTGCTAGTTCCTGGCCAGGAAATGCCGGTTGGGAACGCTGCGAGCATGCCATTCGCGCTCGGCGACACGGCAGTGAGGTTCGCAACGGCTGACTTCGCGCCCGCGGGGATGCCGCAACGGCCGGTGATTTGTACGTCGCGCGTCGCACCGGACGCGAGCGCCGGTCCGCCGGCCGGGCCGTTCGGATCGCGCGTGTCGATGATGCGGCACGGCGTGATGTTGTACAGCGACGACGTGATGCCCGAGGGAACGACCACGGTGACCGTGACCGTTGCGCTGTCCGCGGTGCTGCACGCGTTCGTCGCGCGCACCCAGTAGCTCGTGGTCGAGCCCGGCGTGACGTTGATCGGATTGCCCGTTGCGGTCGGCGTCGACGTGTTGCCCGACGTGCCGACGTACCACTGATACGTGATCGGACCGGTGCCGCTCGCGGCTGCGAGCAACTCGATCGACGTGCCCTGCGTGATGACGATGGACGGCGTCACGGAGGTGATGACCGGCGCGGTGCACGACGTCATCGTGACGGTCGCTGTCTCCGTGGACGCGCAACCGTTCGAGCTCGTGCCTCTCGCGCGGATCGTGACGGGATTCGTCGTCGCGGTGAAGTTGATCGACGTGCCGGTCGTGGCGCCGTTGATCGTGCCGTTCGTGATCGTCCAGTCGTACGTGAGACTGCCGCTCGGCGAGTTGATCGACGCGACGCCGCTGCCGCCCGGTCCGACCGACGACGGCGCGGAGATCGACGGCGAGTTCGGCGTCCGCGACGAGATGTAACTCATGATGTGATTCTTCATGAGCTCACTGACTTCGCCCGCTTTGCCGAACAGGAAGCGGCTCTGCGAAGATCCGAGAAGATGGCAGTAACTCATCACCGTCCCCTTCTCCGCAGGAACGCTCGTCGCGCCGCCCCAGCATCCGTTGACGCAGAGGTCAATGTAATCGCGCGTGACGCCGTAGTTCGTCTTGTCGGATGCCGACAGACCGAAGCAGTGCGTGTGTGGGCCGTTGACGTTGTGGCCGAGCTCGTGCGCGACACCGAGGACGGGCCAGTAGTTGCCGGAGAGACCGTACTGGATTCCGCCAACAGTAGCGTCCGGATTCGGCACCGTCTGAGACGGATTGCCAAGACCGATGTACGCGTAGCCGCCGGCGTAGTGTCCGTCGAAGAGCGCGTGACCGCAGTTGCCGGAGCAGAGGAAATCGCTCGTGCATGACGTGCCGATCCAGGCGACGCCCGCGGTCACGCTCTTGCCGCTCATGAGGATGACGGACGAGCGCGGGCCGTTGAACGGACGCGTCCCGCTGTTGTGCCAGATGTCGCCCACTTCGCCGAGGGCGGGATAGGTCGACGTCGAATCAGAGCCGACGGGCACGACCGTCCACGGATCGCTCGCGCTCGACTGCACGCGCGAGAACGACACCACGAGATCGGTGCGCAGGTCGCGCTTGTAGATCGTCGACACGGCGCCGATCACGTTGCCGATGAACGTCGTCACCGTCCCCGCGTTCGAGCCCATGTCCTG
Organism: Thermoanaerobaculia bacterium; assembly: GCA_036383875.1. Taxonomy (GTDB): domain Bacteria; phylum Acidobacteriota; class Thermoanaerobaculia; order Gp7-AA8; family Gp7-AA8; genus QHVT01. The sequence goes on along the minus strand of DASVNL010000888.1, from coordinate 180 downwards.
ATACAGCTCGTAATCCGTTTCGATTGCAAGATTGAGCGTGTGCGTTGCGGTGCCGCTCAGGGTGCCTTCCGCGACCACATCGCCCAGCGCTTCCGACTTCACAGACGGCATGCCCGTCTTGTTCAGGGCGAGGCCGTCGATGGCGCAGGCGAAGCTCCCGTCGATCGGAAAGTCGTCGAG
>DASVNL010000887.1:0-2960 GCA_036383875.1 Thermoanaerobaculia bacterium | reverse complement strand
CAACCCACGTCGAAAGACTGAGCATTTGGTTTTCTTCTCCTTGTTGTGCGGCGGGAGCTACGCTCCCAATTCATCCCAAAGCGTCACGTACGCGATGCCGCGCTCGTAGCGCGTGACGACCACCTCGGTACCTTTCGCAATGGCGCGCCCCGTATCGCTGCGCGCGCCGGACACGCGACGCGTACCCGCGTGCGTGAAGACGATTTCTCCTGTGCCGTCGCCTTCGCGGATCGGAATGACGACGCGGCCGATCACGCCGATCATCGACAGCGACTCCGCGAGCGACTCACGACGCGCGAGTGCGTTGATCACCGTGTTGATCAGCGATGCGCCGGACAGCCCGATCACGCATGCGCCGCCGACGACGAGCGGGCGCACCCACGGCGTCAATCGCTCGAGCAACAAGCCACCACCGCCGAACCAGGTGAGGAACGCGGTGATCGCGGCCGCGTTGATCATCGACGTGCTGCGCTTCGAGCCCGCGTGACGAAGTCCGCGCGGCAGATGCAGGACGCGATGTCCGTGAAACACGTGATCGAAGACGTTGACGTGCTCGAGTCCGGAGACGAACGAGACAACGCTCAGCCCAAGGCCTGCCACGAAGCAGACGACGAAGAGAGTGGTCATGATTTCCCTTATTTCCGGCGTTTCTTCCGCGATGGGGCGGGCGGCGGCGAGAACTGCTCGATGAGCCGGTCGATGAGATGGCGGTTCTCCACGATGGAGCCGAAGAGCAGGAGACAGTCGCGCGACTTCTCATGCTTGGCGATCTTCAGCAGCGCCGCGGACAGGCCGCGATCCGCATCGGCGAACGATTCCGAGCCCTCGATCAGCCAGACGTCCAGGCGATCGTCGAGATCGCGGCGCGGACGCACCGGCAACGCCGGCATGTCCTCCAGATCGTCGACGAGATAGCCCGGATGAACTTTGAAGAGCTTCGCGAGCAGGAGGCGCGTCGTCCCGGTCATGTGTGTCCGCGCGCCGCTTTCGAGCTGGGAGAGGTAGGACTGGCTGAGCTGCCCGTCCAGTTGCTCGCGTACTGCCCTTGCGACTTCCGCCTGCGTCAGCTCGCGTCCGAGCCCACGGGCAAATCCTTCGAGGGTGCGCAACCGAATCAGCTTATCGCCGAGCCTCATTGCAATTTGCAATGTATTGCTGAGTGCAATATTCGGCAAGGGGTGGATTCAAAATGTTTACGGAGCGAATCGTGCGCCGCGATCAATGCGCCTCGTCCAGCCGTACGTGCGTACAGCGGAGCAATCAGCGCAGGCGGCCGTGCCGCCTACTTCTCGCCGTAGGAGTAGCAGGCGCCGACGTCGCCTTCGCGCGCCTGGGCCAGCGTGCAGCGGCCGTCGCCGGTGCTGTGCTGCAGCGCGTACCCGATGAAGCGCACCGCGCGGACGTCTTTCGGCGCCGCGGGCGGCTCGGGGTGGCCGGCCACGTGGAAGTCGTACAGCTTGTTGTCCGCGACGAGACGGACGTACGCGTCCGTGAACTCGAGATCCGCGGTCTTGAAGTAGACGCTCATGCGGGAGACCGGGAGATCGGAGGAGAGGAGGAAGCCCTGATCGATCTTCTCGTCGTGATTGCTGTCGACCAGCACCGCCACGCGATCCTCGCCGATGCTGCGCACGACCACTTCACCCGAGAGCGGAGTGACCTGCGTTGGGGTAACGGCAGCGAGGACGATGAGTGCAAGCGTGGCAAGAGAGGTCATGACCGCGCCGATCTTACGCCTCTACGGTCGCGACGACCAGTGTCAGATCGTCCTCCGGCTCTCCGCCGCAGAACGAAATCGCGGCGTCGGTGATCGTCTGTTGCAGTTCTGTCGCCGTCAGGCCGCGACTGTCCGAAACGAGCTCTTCGATTCGCTGCTCTCCGAAAATCTCCTCGCTCGACGCGTCCGTCGCCTCGCTCACGCCATCCGTGAACATCACCAGGCGATCGCCAGGCAGCAGAGCGATCTCGGTTTCCGCGTACGGCGTGTCGCGGAACAGGCGCGTGAACGCCGGGCCGCCGTCTTCGAGGCGCAGCAGCGAGCCGTCAGCGCGCGCGAGGATCGGCGCGTTGTGGCCCGCGTTGCACCAGCGCAGCCGCATCGCCGACGTGTCGAGCGTCGCGTAGAAGAACGTGACGAAGCGGCCGCCCGAGAGACTCGACACGACGACGCGACGCACGCGCTCGCACAGATCGCGCGGCGAGCTGCTCGCCGATGCGCGCACCGCGGCCTGCAGTCCGGACATCAGAATCGCGGCCGGCATCCCTTTGCCTGCGACGTCGCCGATGCAGATCGCGAGCTCGTGCTCGGCGAGCTTCAGCACGTCGTAGTAGTCGCCGCCCATCGTGCGCGCGGGTTGCCACACACCGCTGACGTCGAGCTTCGCGACGTGCGGCATTTCACGCGGCAGGAGCGTCTGCTGAATCGCGCGCGCCTGCGCGAAGTCTTCTTCTTCGGCCTGCATGCGAATGCGATCGATCGCGTTCGCGATTTCGTCCGACGCGGAGTGCAGAAAGTCGATGTCCTCGACGTCGAACTCGCCGCCGGAGAGTTTCGGCGCGAGGGCCATGAAGCCGCGAGAGCCGGTCGGCACGACGAGCACCGCCTCGATGCGCGCGAGCGCCGCCGCGACGACGTCGCCGACGTTGCGGCGTCGCGGATCGAAGGGACGATCGAACTGCGCGAGGAATGCACGCGGAACGCGGAGACGGCCGAGGAGCGTGTCGGAGACGCCGATCTTCGCGGTGGCCACGAGCTCGTCCTGGCGCTCCGCGAAAATCACCACCGCGCGATTCTGCAACGCCTGCTGCAACTTCTCCGCGGCGCTCGAGAGGAACAGACTCGCGTCATCCGCGGTGCGCGCTTCCGTCGAGAGGGAACGCAGCGCTTCCGGATATTCGTAGCGATGGCGAAACAGATTGCGGTCCACGAGCGTCTGCAGCTTGTTGCGCAGCGGCACGAA
>DASVNL010000886.1:0-7954 GCA_036383875.1 Thermoanaerobaculia bacterium | reverse complement strand
GCTTCCCGACGCGGACAGCAAGCCGAAGACGAAGTAGCGCGGCTATACTCCGCGCGCCATGATGCGCCTGCTCCTGATCTCCAGCTCCGTCGTGCACGGTTTCGGGTACCTCGATCACGCCGAGGCGTCGATCCGCGAATTACTCGCCGGGTGCAAATCCATTGGTTTCGTGCCGTTCGCGCAACACGATCACGACGGCTACACGTCGCGCGTCCGCGAACGGTTCGCCGCGATGGACATCGACGTCACGCAGATCGAATCGCGCGCCGGCGTCGAATCGGCGGAGGCGATCTTCATCGGCGGCGGCAACACGTTCCGCCTGCTCAAGCAGCTTTACGATCGCGATCTGATGACCGCGCTCCGCGCGCGCGTGCACGCCGGGATGCCGTACATCGGCTCGAGCGCCGGAACGAACGTCGCGACGCCGTCGATTAAAACGACGAACGACATGCCGATCGTCTATCCCCCGACGTTCGACGCACTCGCATTCGTCCCGTTCCAGATCAATCCGCACTACCTCGATCCCGATCCGACGTCGACGCACAAAGGCGAGACACGCGAGGAACGCCTGCGCGAGTTCCACGAGGCGAACGACACGCCGGTCGTTGGACTGCGCGAGGGCTCGATGTTGTGGGTCGAAGGCGACGAGGTGAAGTTGATCGGCGATCGGAGCGCGCGCGTGTTTCGCGCAGGCGAGGAGCCGGTCGAGATCGAGCCTGGCAACAACATCCGGCTCTAAGTGTCATCTCGTGCGCCAGCACGAGATCCCCCGATTCGCGCGACATCCCGTGCTCACGCACGAGATGACACGAAGCTACAACTTCACACTCTTCGGTCTCGCACGGTCTCCGATTTCCACCTCGAACAGCACGATTCCAATCGCCGCCCCGCTCTCCGCCTCGGCGATCACCCGCCAGAGTCCCGGCGTCGCGTTCGACTTGTACGACAGCGCGCGGTATCCGCCGCGACGTCCACCGGCGATGTGCACCGGAACCGTGCCGGCCTCGAGCCACTCTTCGCGATTCGCGTCGTAGCGCTGCCAGCGATGGCGGATCGTCGTTTCGATTCCGTTCGGCGCGAAGACGGACGTGAAGCAGTACACGCGCTCGCCCGCCTTGCGATGAAACACAGGCGCGGACGATCGCCAGAAGCGCCAGCCCGGCGACTCGATCGCGCCGACGTAGTGATTGCCTTCCTTGCGCAGGTCGTGCGCGACGAGAATCTCTTTCTTCACCAGCGGCACGGGCGGGATCACGTTGAAGAAATGCAGCACGAGCACGAGCAGCGCGAGCACGATCGACGGTTTGATCGACGCGGAGTCGTGACGCGAGAGTTGCCGCAGTCCGACGACGAGCAGCGCCGCGATGAGCGTGCCGAGGTAGAACCAGAACGTCGAGACGCTGTGGAAGAGGTGCGCGAGCGCGAAGTTGAAGAACATGATCGCGCTGAGCGTGAAGAACGCCCACGAGAGCGTCAGCTCGCTGTACGCGCTCTCGAGGAACTCATTGCCGATCAGCAGCGCGGCCAGGCCGATCACGAAGAGGTAGCCCGGCAGGTCGCTCGAGCTCAGAAAATAAAAGATGAACAGCGCGCTGAAGATGCCGCCGAAGAAGAACTGCAGGACGGTGTTGAGGTACTGCGAGCCGCGAAACGTCACCCCTCGCCCGATCATCGTCAGGATCGCCGCGGCGCCGGCGAGGTATCCGAGAAGGATGAAGAGATCGCTCGGCTTGATCTGATTGCCGAGGGTGATCGCGTCCCAGAGAAAGCCGCAGACGAACGCGACGACGGGGAAATAGCGGCGCGCCTTCGCGACGACCGGACGGTCGAGGAAGCGCGGCGATGCAGTGTTTTCGGGTTCCGTGGACGACATGAACTATTCGCGCGCGTATTTTGCGTTAAAACAACGCCGATGCTGCCGCCCGACGCTCAATACGAAGAGAGCGCACTCGCCGAGAGCGAAGAGAAGGTCGAAGAGCCACCGCTCTTCAAGGTCCTGCTCCACAACGACGACTTCACGACGATGGAGTTCGTGGTGTGGGTGCTGGAGTCTGTCTTCAACATGCCCGAGGAACAGGCCATCCAGGTGATGCTCAGCGTGCACCTGCGCGGCACCGGCGTCGCTGGGATCTACACGTACGAAATCGCGGAGACGAAGGTCGAGAAGACGACCGCGCTCGCGCGCGAGCACGAATTTCCGTTGCTCGTTACCATGGAAGAAGCCGGATGATCGCCAAAGGTCTGCAGGCCAGTTTCGAATTCGCGGTGAATGAGGCCGTTCGCCGCCGCCACGAGTACGTCACGCTCGAGCATCTCCTCTTCGCGCTGCTCCACGACCGCGACGTCGTCGACGTCATCCGCGCGTGCGGCGGCGAAGTCGAAGTGCTCAAAAAACAACTCGACGACTTCATCGAGAAGACCTACGAACGACTCGAAGAAGAATCGGACGAACAGCCCGCCCTCACCACGATGCTGCAACGCGTCGTGCAGTACGCGCAGCTCCACGCACAATCATCGGGTCGCAAGGAAGTCGACACGGGCCAGATGCTCGCGGCGATCTATCAGGCCGACAAGTCGCAGGCCGTGTATTTCCTGCGCAGCCAGGGCGTCGAGAAGCTGGATGTCCTCACCTACCTCTCGCACGGCATCCCGAAGGACGGACCGACGCCTGCGTTCGTCGCGCCGAATGAAGACGCGGACGCCGCCGCGAAAGGCGATCCGCTGAAGCAGTTCACGGTGAACCTGCTCGAGCGCGCGAAGAAGGGCGAGATCGATCCGCTCATCGGACGCGGCAACGAGCTCGAACGGACGATCCAGATCCTTTGTCGGCGTCGCAAAAACAATCCTCTGTTCGTCGGCGAGCCGGGCGTCGGCAAAACCGCGATCGCCGAGGGGCTCGCGCTGAAGATTCACAACGGCGAGATCCCGGCGGTGCTCAAGAACGCCGAGGTCTTCTCGCTCGACATGGGCGCGGTGCTCGCGGGAACGAAGTATCGCGGCGAGTTCGAACAGCGCCTCAAGGCCGTCATCGCGGCGATGACGGAAAAGAAAGACGCGATCCTGTTCATCGACGAGATCCACACGATCGTCGGCGCCGGCGCGGTGAGCGGCGGCACGATGGACGCGTCGAATCTCCTCAAGCCCGCGATCGCATCGGGCAAGCTGCGCGTGATCGGCTCGACGACGTACGCCGAATACAAGCAGGCCTTCGAGCGCGATCGCGCACTGGCCCGCCGCTTCCAGAAGATCGAGATCGGCGAGCCGACGGTCGAGGAAACGGTTCAGATTCTCGAAGGGCTGAAGAGCTACTACGAAGAACACCACGGCGTGAAGTTCACGCCCGCGGCGCTGCGCCTGGCGGCCGAGCTGTCGGCGAAGTACATCCACGATCGCCATCTCCCCGACAAGGCCATCGACGTGCTCGATGAAGCGGGTGCGCGCGCACGGATGCTTGGCGTGGCCGATCAGGTCATCGACGTTCATGAAGTCGAGACCGTCGTCTCGCGGATCGCGAAGATTCCGCCGCGCACGGTCGCGGTGTCGGAGAAGGATCGCCTGCGCGAGCTCGACGCCGATCTACGCCGCGCAATCTACGGACAGGATCAGGCGATCGAGCAGGTCGTCAACGCCATCAAACTCTCGCGCTCCGGCCTCGGCAATCCCGACAGGCCGATCGGCTCGTTCCTCTTCAGCGGACCGACCGGCGTCGGCAAGACCGAGCTCTCCAAGCAACTCGCCCACTCCCTCGGCATCGAGTTCATTCGCTTCGACATGAGCGAATACATGGAGCCCCATACAGTTTCGCGCCTCATCGGCGCGCCTCCGGGCTACGTCGGCTTCGATCAGGGCGGCCTCCTCACCGACGCCGTGATGCGCACGCCGTACGCGGTGCTCGTGCTCGACGAGATCGAGAAGGCGCATCCAAATCTCTTCTCGATCCTCCTGCAGGTGATGGATCACGCGACGCTGACCGACAACAACGGCAAGAAGGCCGACTTCCGCAACGTCATCCTGATCATGACCACCAACGCCGGCGGCCGCGAGCTCACAGATTCGTCGCCGGGCTTCATGCAGAACATCCAGAGCGGTCGCGGCCGCGGCGTCATCGAGCGCACGTTCGCGCCCGAGTTCCGCAATCGCCTCGACGCCTGGATCGCGTTCAACCCGCTCAGCTTCGACACGATGCAGCAGGTCGTCGACAAGTTCATCGGCGAGCTGCGCACACAGCTCCTCGCGAAGAACGTAACGATCGAACTGACGGATGCGGGCCGCGCGTGGCTCGCGAAGCACGGCTACGATCGCGCGTTCGGCGCGCGTCCGATGGGACGGCTCATCACGTCGAAGATCAAAGAGCCGCTCGTCGACGCGATTCTGTTCGGATCGCTCGCGGACGGCGGCAGCGTGGTCGTCGACGCCGAGGGCGACGAGCTGAGACTGCGCTACTGAATCGTCAAGGGCAGGAGGAACAGATCGGACAAGCAGGCGATGAACCGCAGTCTGCCGTCATCTGTCCGCAGAATCCGCAGGTCCCACAATTGTCGGACGTGTAGCAGCATCGCAAGAACTTGCCTCGCCGCAGCCGCCCGACATGCAGTCATGCCGACAACCGCTCTCGTTCGGATTGCAACAAAGCGTCTCGCCACCTCCGAGAGTATGAGTGATTGCAAAATTGAAATCGTTCGGATTCAGCGCGATGACGAACGTTCGGTCCTCGAGGCCGGCGCCCCACGATCCGTGAATGCGAACCCGGAGCGCTGTGTCAGTCGCTGGGACCTCGGGAGCCTGCATCAGCACCGCGAGACCGGGTGCAAAAGCGAACGTTGCCTCGCGATCTGGTCGCTGTGGGAAAACTTCGCGGACCCACGCGTCCGCCAATCTACCCGGACGTCCCCCCACTCCGTTGGTATAAAGCGCAACGAGCGTATTGCTCGGATAGGCGTACACCGCGACGGCTTCCACGCCGGCAGGCCGCTCCGTTCTGAGTACGACGCCGGTATCGAGACCACCCTGAAACCCTAGTCTGGTTTGAACAGAGTCGTCCGCAAGAAGGTTGCCGCTCATCATCAGGAACATCGTAAGCATCATCCGCGCGTACGCCCTCATACATTCCTCCCTTATTTCAGGGTAGCACCTCGACATCTCATAACAATTCGGCTGCGACAGGGGCCTCAAGCTGCGTTACTAAAGCCACCAGCGCCACGCGTAGCGGAGACGCCGCAGCGTCTCCGCCTCCCGCCGGATGCTGGAAAGCCAGCCCCGGGCAGTGATGGCGCGGACACGATCGGCGTGGGGGCTATACAGTTCGCGGAAACGCGCGAACGCTTCTTCGAGAACACGCTGCGCGAGGTCCGCACTCGCCCGCGCCTCGGAGAATCCGAACACCGAGCGTGCCGCGTTGATCTCGTCGAAGGAAACCTCGCGCTCGAGGAACGCGCTCAGGCGGCGTTGCGCGATCTCGAGCACGAGCCGCCGTTGCTGCCCTCTGCGGCGCGACGTGATCTGCGATTCGTGCACGCGGTACCGAACGCCGGTGAACGGCAACACCGCCATCTCGCCGATTCGCGCGATGAGATCGTAGTCCGCGCACGGCTGATGCGTTTCGTCGTAGCCGGCGATTGCACGTGCCGCGGCAGCGCGAAACATCGCCGGACTGTGCGCGCCAAGCGGGTTCGTGAAATTCATCAGGTACGACACGAGCGGCGGCTCCGCGACCGGTGAGACGTTTCCGCGAATTGCGCCGCGCGCGTCGATGAGGTCGTAGCGCGTCGATACAAGCGCGAGCTCCGGACGCGCATCGAGCGCCTCGATCTGCGCGGCGAATCGGCCAGGCAATGTGACGTCATCCGAATCGAGCCGGGCGATGTACGCGCCACGCGCGATTTCGAGTCCACGATTTGCCGCGAAGCCGACGCCGCGATTCTCCGGCAGTCGCACGAGCACGATCCGCGGGTCGCGTTTCGCGAACCGTTCGAGAATCGCAGACGTCGCATCCGTGGAGCCGTCATCGACGATCACGTACTCGAAGTCGCGATACTCCTGCGCCAGCACGCTCTCGATCGCTTCCGCGAGAAACCGCTCACTGTTGAACGCGGTGGTGAGGACGGTGACGCGGGGCGGCGCGTTCAAACGGCTCGCGACTTTCTACGGCGCACTCGTGGGCCGTTGCGCGACGGAAGGCTCGGCACCGGCACGCGGATGAGTGATCGAGACGTTGAAGTCGTGTGGATGCACGGCGATGATGAGTCCATCACCTCACGCCCGCCGCAGTCAAGAGCAAGGCCATCGTTGTCATGGAAATCGTACGCATTCGCGCCTCCTCGACAGCGTCCCGGGCTAACCATCGATGCGAAATCGATGGCCCGAGTATAGTGCCCGGCCGATGTCGATCTTCCCCGATCCGCGCTACGCGCCGAGCGACGTCGTCGCGATGGGAGAAGACCTCCGCGCAGACACGCTGCGCGAGGCGTATCGCCGCGGCATCTTCCCGTGGCCGCATCCGGGGATGCCGCTGCCGTGGTTCTCGCCGCTGCAACGCGCCGTGATTTTCTTCGACGAGTTGCACGTCGGACGCTCGCTGCGAAAGCGGCAGAAGGCCGCGCCGTTCACGTTCACGATCGATCGCGACTTCCGCGCGGTGATCCGCGCATGCGCGATGGCCGAACGTCCCGAGCAGGACGGAACGTGGATCGCGCCGAAAATCATCGCGGCGTACACGCGCCTGCACGAGGAAGGCGACGCGCACAGCATCGAAGCGTGGGACGGCGACACGCTCGCGGGCGGCTTGTACGGCGTCGACGCGGGCGGTACGTTCACGGGCGAGTCGATGTTTCATCTCCAACCAGACGCGTCGAAGCTCGCGCTGTTGTTCCTCATCGACCACCTCCGCGCACGCGGCGCGACGTTCATCGACTGCCAGGTCATGACCCCGCACATGGAAGTCCTCGGCGCACGCGAAATCCCGCGCGGACGTTTCCTCGATCTCCTCGCCGAAGGTCAGGCGTCCGGCCGCAGGTTGTTCTAGCGCGCGCGCAATCTGCGCAGCACTACTTTCGCCAATCCGAACGGATCCCAGCGTAGCGAATACGCGAAGTGTCGCAGCGCGCCGATCACGCTCCCCTGTCGCAGCATCGCCGCGCCCGTGATCGCGAAGCGCTGCGCGGCGACGGTGCGCGCGCGGCGTCGCAGCGACGCATCCGCGTGTCGCGCAAACACGCGATACGCCTCCGCGAACACCGCGCTCGCGAGGTCAGGCCGCGTCGATGGCAGATGCTGGCGCCACACACTCGCGATCGCGCAGAGCTCGGCGTCGGAGAGCTCACGGCCGAGATACGCGTTGAGCATCCTTCGTGTGATGCCCCACGACTCTTCGATCTGGCGATCGCTTTCGCGCACCGTGATTCGCGAGTCGTGCACGCGATAGCGCATGCCTGGCTGCGGCAACACGACGATGCGCCCGCGTCGCACGACGCGCGTCCAAAGCTCGTAATCCTGCGAGCAGAGAAACTCCGTCGAGTACGCGCCGAGGTCGCGGATCGCGTTACGGCGGAACATCACCTGACTGTGTCCGCCGAGGGCGTTGCTGAAGAGCAGGAGGAACTCGATGAGCGCGGATGGATGATCGAGCTGCGTGGTCTGCAGGATGTTTCCCGCGCCGTCGATGACGTGATAGTTCGTCGAAACGAGTACCACGTCCGATTGCGCGTCCAGCAGTTCGACTTGCGCGCGAAATCGTCCCGGCTCCGAAATGTCGTCCGCGTCCTGACGCGCGATGTACGCACCATGCGCGGCGTCGAGCCCCTTGTTGAGAGATGTAGAGATGCCGAGGTTGCGTTCGTTGCGGAGGATGACGAAGCGCGGATCACGCGACGCCCAACGTTGGAGAATCGCCGGAGTCGCGTCGGTGGAGCCGTCGTCGATGACGATGAATTCGAACTCGGCGAAGTCCTGCGCGACG
>DASVNL010000885.1:0-3824 GCA_036383875.1 Thermoanaerobaculia bacterium | reverse complement strand
GCCCAGGCCATGCCCGGAACGGAGATGAAGGTGATGGTCGACGTTTCGGTCGCGACGATCGACGCCGCGATCGCCCACCACGGCACGTCGTGACCGGCGAGGAAGTATTGCCGCGTCGTTTTCTGGCGGCGGCCGAAGTAGCGGCCGGTAGCAAGGACGAAAGCCAGATACAGAATGACGATCGCGAGATCCATTCCGCTTTATAGACTGCGCGGGCCTCGGGCATCTACGCTCTTGCCCCTGTTCTGTTAGCCGTTACTTGAAGTAGCCGCTCACATCTACAATGAAGTTCGTCGGTGAGCCCACGTTGTACACGGTGAACGCGCCCGATGGCGACAGCGGCACGATGCCATTGGACGCGCGTGTCTTGCCGGTGCGGTAATTGAGCGAGCTCGTTCCGCTCCACGACTCGCCGAACAGCGCGAGGAATCCCGATCCGGCTGGGTTCACGGCGGTGACGTTTACCGCGATTGCTTTGGCGTCGGACGGAATGCCGCAGCCTGCGGTGGTGGCGTCGATCGAACGTTCCCATGCACTCGGCAGCGCGCCCCCGACATTACGCGAGTCGTACAGTCGGCAGGGCGTGACGAGATAGAGGAGAGTCGAGCCCGCGGGACGTTCCGTGATCGCGAGGATCTTTTCTGCACTCGCACAATCGTTGACGACGTGCGCGCTGAGCGCGACGTAGCCGGTTGCATCGGCGCGGAAGGAGACCGTGTGCGTCGAGCTGCCGGAGAGAATCGTTCCGCCGAAGATCGACCAGACGACGTTCAGGCTCGGATCGACGTCGACGGTCGCGGTGTACTCCATCCCACCGAAGATCGTGTCCGACGAAGCAGTGATCGTCGGAGCAGCGATCGTTGCGGGAGAGAAGTCGAGCGTGATCGGATTCGACACGAGCGCGTTGCCGCACGACGGCGTCACAGTGACGACGAGATAGGCCGTGCCTGTCGCGCCGCCGAAGTCGGCGGCTTGAATCTGATAGGACGCCAGCGTGGCGCCGGCGATCGGCGTGTTCGCACCGTCCGGCGTGCTGCGCCATCCCCACTGATACGTGACGTCCCCTCCACCGCTCACCGCAACGGAAGCCGTACCGCCGCTCCCCGTCGTGCAATACGACTCCTCGGTGCGCCCGAAAATCGACGCAATCGCGTATGCGCAAGGCTCACATCCGCCCGCGGCCTGCACGTACACCGTCGAATAGCGGACGCCATTCGGCCCCTCGGCGCGCAGCAGAAACTTGTAGAGATCGGCCACGTCCGGCGCGAACGTCGGATTGCGGACATTCGTCGCGGAGAGCTGCGCGGTCGAATTCGCGGGACGGCGAATGACGCGCCATTCCCACGACGTCGCGCTATTGACATCGGTGCTCAACTGCACGACGGCGTTCAGCGCCACGAACGAAGGCGACGCGGTCGCTCGATCTTCGACGCCGGCCACACGCGCGACTTTGATGTTCGCCGCGTGGGAGTCGACGATGTAGAGAGCGCCGTCATGCATCGTGAGTCCGCTGGGTTGTGCGATCCACGGAATCCTGATGGTGTCCGGGAAACCCAGCGTTCCGACCGTGCCGTTCGAAAGCGTGCGGATGCTCCCGGGGCCGGAAATGAAGATCGTGCCATCCGCTGCTGTGGCGAGAGCCGACGGATTCCAGAAGTACGCGGACAGGGCGGGACCGTCCTCTTCGCCGGGAATGCCGTCGACGCCAGCGATGGTCGTGACGGCGAGATCCGAAAGCGTGAGCTTACGAATCGTGTAATTCGCACGATCCGCAATGATCAGCGCCCCGCCGGCATCGAACGTCATCCCTTCGGGTCCGCGAAAGCGCGCGTTGCTTCCGACGCCATCCGCCGAACCGTGTTCTCCCGGCGAGCCGGCGATGGTCGTGACGTCGCCGGAGGGGGTGATTTTTCGAATGACGGCACTGGAGGCGTCGGAGACGTACAGAGTGCCGTCCGGACCCATGATGATGCCCCAGGGATTGCGGAAGCGCGCGTCGATGCCGTTCGCGTCGGTATCGCCGAACGTGCCGGTCGTCCCGGCGAAGGTCGTCACCACAGCGTCGGGCGTGATCTTGCGGATCGTAGTCTTGTCCGTCACGTACAGGTTGTCGTTCGCATCGATCGTGAGTCCTTTCAATTCCCAGAAGCGCGCCGCCGTACCGGTTCCGTCGCTCTCCGCGAACGCGTTCGGGATTCCCGCGAACAGCGAGACCTGACCTTCCGCCGTGATCTTGCGGATGGACGTGTGTTGCACGACGAACGAGTTTCCCGCTCTGTCGAAGACCATTTGCTGCGGCGCGATGAAGCGCGCTTCGGCGAGATTGCCATCGATCGATTCGTGAGCGGAGCCGGCTCCGGCGAAGGTCGATACGGAGCCGTCCGTGGCGATGCGGCGAATCGCGCGGTTGAAGCTGTCCGCGACGTACAGCGCGCCGTTGGGCGTACGCGTGATGCCCCACGGGGAGAAGAAGCGCGCCACGTTCCACGGCCCGTCTGCATAGCCTTCGCTGCTGCCGGAGAACGTCATGACGGATCCCGCGGGCGTGACTTTGTAGACACGGCCATCGTGCGTCGCCACGTACGCATTGCCGGCCGGATCGACTGCAACGCCGTTCGGATATCCGCTCATCGTCGCGATCGTCGTCACCGCGCCGTTCTTCGCCAGCTTGCGCAACTTCTGACTGAACTTGTCCGTGAAGAGCAGATCGCCGACGGGGTTGAACGCGAGGCCGTAGACCTCGCCGATGCGTGCGTCGGTGCCGTTGCCGTCGACATAGCCGCTGCTATGCGGCTGCCCCGCGACCAGCGTGCGAAACCCCGCGGGCGTGATCTTCCAGATCGCGTTGTCGCCGGAGACCCACACATTGCCCGCGGCATCCACGGCCAAGGCATCGGGATTCCAGGCGTACGGTGGATCGCGATACAGCGTCGTCACGACGCCGTCCGGTGAGATCCGGCGAATGGCGCTGCTCTCGCCCCATTCGCTGACGTACACGGTGCCGTCTGCCGTTGCGGCGAGATGCCGCGGCGAGAACTGAGAGAAGCGCGCGGACGCGCCACGCGCGTCGTCGGCGCCGAAGGCAAATGCCAACCCGGCCAGCGTCGTGACTTCGCCGGCCGGCGTGATCTTCCGAACCAGATGCAGCGTGCTGTCACCGACGTAGATGTTGCCGGCCGCGTCGCTGGCGATCGAGACCGGATAGGCGAATCGCGCCGCCTGACCGGAGCCGTCGAAATCGCCGGGGTTGGAGTCGGGGCCGGCGAAATGCGTGACGGTGTAATCCGCCGCCATCGCGAAGGGACAGAGAGCGAGCAGAAGGAACAGGAGGAATCGTCTGGTCATGAGGAAAGGTCTCTCGCCTACTTCCAACGGTAGTGGCCGGTGATCTCGTACGCGAACAGTACATCCTCTTCCTGCGTTCCACTTCCGATGTTGTGGATGACGTAGGTGCGCTTGTCGCTCATGAGGCCGATGTGCGGGACGCCGGACGAGAGGCGCCACGTGACGATGTCGCCGGGCTTGTAGTCGGCGCGGTTGCGGGTGACCGGGAGTTTGGCGCCGCGTCGCGTGAGGAACGTGGCGAGATTCGGGACGCGGCGGTGGTCGATGTTCGAGTCGGGTTTTCGGAGGCCCCAGTTCTTTGGGTACTTCGCGAAATTGCGCTTCATGTCTTCGTGCACGAGCACTTGCAGGTCGATACCGGCGTGGCGGAACGCGCGAATGACGACGTCCGTGCAGACGCCGGTGTTCATCGGGACGTCGCCGTTCGGATAGTCGATGCGGCGATACGCGGAGTCGTAGGAGCGCGTCACGCCGATCTG
>DASVNL010000884.1:0-5173 GCA_036383875.1 Thermoanaerobaculia bacterium | reverse complement strand
GAGGAACGACGACGCGCGGGCGTGATCGCAGAGCACGCGCACGGCGGTGTCGAGGTCATCCTCCATGTCGCCGCGATACGTGTAGCCGCTGATGCGCTCGATCGTCTGCTTGATCGGCGCGAAGAGGTCGATGTCGTAGTTCGTGTGCGCCTGCTGCAGCACCGAGGCGATGCGCTCCAGGCCCATGCCGGTGTCGACGGACGGCGCCGGCAGCGGATGAAGGACGCCGTTCTCGTCGCGCTCGTACTGCATGAACACGAGGTTCCAGACTTCCATCGTGGTGTCGCCGGGGCCGTTGACCAGCTCCGGGACGTTGTCGGCCATGTCGTCGCCGCGGAAGTAGTGAATCTCCGAGCACGGCCCGCACGGGCCGGTGTCGCCCATCTGCCAGAAGTTGTCCTTCTTGCCGAAGCGCAGCACGCGATCAGGACGCGCGCCGGCCTTCACCCACAGCTCCGCGGCTTCGTCATCGGCCGGAACTTTGTCGTCGCCTTCGAAGACGGAGAACCAGAGGCGCTCCGGATCGAGACCATAGACATCGACGAGCAGCTCCATCGCGAAGCGGATCGCGTCTTCTTTGAAGTACTGGCCGAACGAGAAGTTGCCGAGCATCTCGAAGAACGTGTGGTGGCGCGCGGTGCGGCCGACGTTCTCGAGGTCGTTGTGCTTGCCGCCGGCGCGGACGCATTTCTGCGAGGTCGTGGCGCGGTTGTAGTCACGCTGCTCGCGGCCGAGGAAGACGTCCTTGAATTGATTCATCCCGGCGTTCGTGAAGAGCAGAGTCGGATCGCCGGCGGGGACGAGCGACGAGCTGGTCACGCGGCGGTGACCGTTCTTCTCGAAATAGCTGAGGAACTCTTCACGAATCTGACTGGTGGTGAGCAACCCGTATCTCCTTCAACGCCTCATAAACGAGCGCGGCATCGTAACCCTGCTTTAACAGATAAACCGCCAGTTTGTTTCGCCCCTCGGATGTCTCCAAAAAACTCTCGCCATGGCGGCGCGCCAGGATGCGGGCGCGCTTGCCGAGCAGCTCACGGAGGGAGGCTTCCTGCTGGTCCTTGTCCACGTTCGTTGCGATCGCGCTTTCCGTGTCGTCGCCGCTCACGCCGGCGGCGCGCAACTCGCGGACGATACGATTCTTCCCGATGCGTTTGTTCGTGCGCGACCGGACGAACGCGCCGGCGAACCGCACGTCATCGAGCCACTTCTCGCCGCGCAGCCGCTCGAGCGTCGCGTCGATCGTCGCGGCGTCGAACCTTTTCTTCATCGTCAGCTTGCGCCGCAGCTCCGCCTCGCTGTTGAAGCGGTAGCTGAGGATGCGCATCGCCGCGACGTAGCACTGCTCCAGCTCCTCGTTTTCCGGCACGACGCGGAGTCTACTGGAACGTGAACGGCTCGCTCAGCTCGGTCGACGTCCACCACGGGAACTCCGCGAATCCGCCCTCGACCACGCGATTCACGGTGAGCGTGCGGCCCGTGAGATTGCCGTTCGCGCGGAAGACGAACGTCTTCTCGCCGAGAAGCGCCATCGAGCCGTGCGAGGCCCCGGGCGAATAGAGCGAGATCATTGTCGAGAAGCCGGGATTCGCGACGGTGCCGTAGACCCACGTCGTGTCCGTCGCGGCGTCGTACTCGGCCTTCGTGATGCGCACGTCGGGCGACTGGCGGCCGTCGAGACCGGCGTCGATGTCGGAGATGCGGTTGTCGATGAAGCGATTGTCGATCGCGAAGACGCGCCACTGCGGATTCGCGATGGCGATGCCGAAGTCGCGGCTGTATGCGATGAGGTTGCCGGTGATCGTGAAGCTCGAGCCGTCGCCGTTCGGATAGCGCGACTGCGGTCCGACGAAGATGCCGCTCGCGCCGTTGCCGATCGGTGTGACGCCGTCGGCGGCGACGCCGATCAGATTGTCGCGCGCGACGCCGTTCGCCGAGGACTCGACGAAGATTGCGCTGCGATAGTTCCCGCTGATCACGTTGCGCTCGATCGTCGCGTCGACGTCGCCGGCCCACACGCCGCGCGACCAGTTCGGGCGCGGCGTCATGCCGTCGGCGTCGAGTCCGATGTAGTTGTCCGTGACGATGCAGTTCGTGCGGCACTCGATGCCGTTGCCCGGCGCCGAGTGGATCGCGAGGCCGCGCACGCCACCCGTGATGTGCGCGGTCGTCGCGATGGCCGGACCGTTCGCGAGCGCTGACGCGTCGATTGCGACTTTCTCGTTTGCGGCGCGGCCCTTCGTGCCGTCGATCCAGACGTCGAGTCCCGTGAGCGGCGGCAACGGCGTGAGGAGATGAATCGCGCGAACGTCCGGCGCGAACGTGATGCGCGTGCGCGAGCTCTGCTCTGTGATCTGCGCGACGTCGAGCATCGCTGCGCGCAGCGAGCCTGCGCCCGAGTCGGCGGACGACGTCACGACGAGGGTGCGGCTGAACGCGCGCGCGCTCGCGAAGGTGCCGACGAGATCGTCGCCGTAGTGCCGGTCGTGCCACGCAATGGTCGCGCTGACCGAGGGATCGAGTGAGTTGCCGCGATCCACTTCCACGACGACCGAGTCATGAATCGTCGCGGTGGGCGTCATGCATTCGAGCAACGCTGCTTCTTCGCCGCCGCAGATCCATCCCGCGGGCGCGGTGAAGCGCACGAGATGCGGAACGCGAATACCGATGCGCAGAAATTCGACCCGCTCCGGCGGGATCGCCGCGTCGAAGTCGAATCGCACGGTGGTCGTGCCGTTCGACCACGACTCTTCGTCCGGCATCGTGATCTTCGGCGTCTTCACCGGCGCGCGCATCTTCAACTCCGCCGGCTTCGGGAATGGCGTGACGGGTGCGGGCGACACGAAGATCGCAGTCGTCTCGAAGAACGTGCCGATTGGCGAGATGAGGTTCGCGCGGACGACCGCGGGCGATCCGCCGGCGACCGTGCAGCGATACGTGCGATCACCACGATCGACACAACGCGGATCGATCCACTGCAACACGCCGGCGGGCAACTTCCAGTCGACCACGGCCGCACCGCTGTTGACGGACGGCGCGATGCGGAGCCAGAGGGTGTAGGGCTCCTCCGCGGTAGCAACGAGCGGCGAAGGAAGGAACGTGAGGTCGTCGTTCGATTGTGCGAATGCCGCGGGGACTGAGAGAAGAAGCAGGGATAGTGCGAGCAACCAGCGTCGCAGGGTCATATCCCCACTATACGGACGCCGCGCGCGACCCGTCCTATTTCACGAATTCCAGCAGCTTCTTGCCGATGTCCGTGTTGTCCTGAAACACACCGAAAAGCTGCGAGCCCGGTCCGTACGCGAACACCGGCACCGCCGTAGCGGTGTGATCCGTGGTGGAGAACTCGAGACGCGGACGGCCGAGCTTCGTCTCCGAGATGCGCAGTCCGCCCGTCTCGTGATCGGCCGTGACGACGACCAGCGTGTCGCCGCGCTTCGCCGCGAAGTCGAGCGCGACGCCGACCGCTTCGTCGAACGACGCAAGCGCGTTGCGCAGATCGGGACCCTGGTTCTGATGCGCGGCGCTGTCCGTCCCTTCGTGCTCGATCAGCAGGAAGAATCCTTTTGGATCGTCATCGAGATGATCGATTGCCCACTTCGCGAGATCCGCCAGACGCGCTTCCTTGAAATCGGCGTCGCGTTCCTGCCCCGTGAATGACGCGAGCAGTCGCGGACCTTGCGCGGCGTCGAGCTCGGCGCGCGTCGTGATGCCTGTGTAGCCGTACGTCTTTGCGAATTCCTCGAACGACGGCACGCCTTCCTTCCCGAACTTCTGAAATCCGCCACCGGCGATGACTTCGATGCCGTGCTGCACGACCTGCTCGCGCACGCCGACGGCGTGGCGATGATTCGCGTGCGCTGCGAACGCCGCGGGCGTCGCGTCCCAGAAATCGCCGGTGGTCACGAGTCCCGTGACCTTGCCCGATTTCTCCGCGCGCTCGAGCACCGTTTCGTACGGAGCGCCGGTCGCCGGATCCTGGCTGAGCATCTCGTAGTTCGTCTTGCGTCCGGTCGCCAGCGCAGTCGCTCCGGCTGCGGAGTCGGTGACGTTGCGATCGGCGCACGGCGTCGTGTGCAGTCCGATCACGGGCATGGTCCCGATGCGGAACTGATCGCCCCTCACCTGCTTCGCGGTCGTGAACTGCGCGGGACCGGCGCCGTCGGCGACGAGGAGGATGATGTTCTTCGGTTGCGCGACGGGAGTCGCGGCGAGAATCAGCGCGGCCGTGAGGATCGGAATCACGGCCGCGACTCTAGCAGTCCCGCGTTACGGCAGGAACACCGCCTCCGCAAATTCACTCGTCGAATACGCCGAGTCCTCAGAGTCCGCGTACGCCATGAACGCGATGCTCCGCGTCAGGCGGCTCTTGAACGTGAAGCTGAACGCGCCGTCGTGCACGGTCGTCGTCGGGAGCGGCAGATCCGTCCAGACGGTTTCGGGCACGTACAACGTCACGGTCCACTGCTTCGTCGGATCGGGCACGGCGACGGTTCCGCTGATCGTGACGGTCTCCGTTGCGGCGTCATAGTGCGCGGTCGTAATGCGCGGCGCCGGCGTGCGCATCGCGTCGGCGGCGTAGCCGGAGAATCCGTCGAGGCCGTGATCGAGCGGCAGCAGACGATTCCCGAGGATCTGATTCGTCGAGCGGAGATGAACGCGCGTCGCACCACGCGCGATCGCGACACCAAAGTGCGCGTTGCCGATGATCGAGTTCGCGATCAGGTCGACATCGTGCGAATTCGGTCCGACGAACACGCCACTCGCGCCGTTGCCGTACTTTTCCTGCGAGTGCAGTTCTCCGATGACGTTCTGGCTCACCGTGATGTCAGACGCGCCGTCGATGAAGACGCCGCTGCGCAGGTTCCCGCCGATGATGTTCGACGAGATCCACGCCTTCGACGTCGGAGCGTTCAGCGTCACACCTCGGCTGCGATTCGCGTTCTGCGTCCCGTCGAAGCGCACGCCGATGCGGCAGGCGAAGATGTTGATCTGTGCCGTCGGTCCCGCCGCGGCTTTGCGCGACATCGCGATGCCGTCCCACGGAAATCCGCCGATCGCGAGATTGCTGATCACCGCCGGACCTTCGCCGCGAATGTCGAGGCCATGCCCCGCGGTGAGCAGCGAGCCATCGAGCTCGACGCCGGGACGGCCGTCGATCTCGAAGTCAGGC
>DASVNL010000883.1:0-1655 GCA_036383875.1 Thermoanaerobaculia bacterium | reverse complement strand
GATCAGCGCGATCTTCTACGGACTCGCCAAACGCCTCGCGCCGCACCGCCGCATCCTCTTCTTCGGTTCCTTCTTCGCGTTCTTCGTCTGTCTCCTCGCCCTCGGCAATCGGACAGCGAAGGATCAGGCCTGGACGCTCCTCGAGATCACGGCGACGTTTCTGATCATGACGGCCCTGCTCGCGATGGAGTTGATCGACAAGCTCAAGTATCGCGACGAGCTGCAACTCGCGCGCGATCTGCAGGCCAGTCTCATTCCGCAGCAGATGCCTCAGACGGAGCAGTACGAGATCGCGGCGTTCAATCGCATCGCGAACACGGTGGGCGGCGACATCTACGACTTCGTCCCGCTGCCCGACGGCCGGCTCGCGGTGTTGTTCGGCGATGCGTCCGGACACGGCATGGCCGCCGGACTCGTGATGGCCGTCGCACACGCGGCGTTCCGCACGACGCTCGAAATGGACGCATCGCCCGGCGCAGTGATGGCGTCGCTGAATCGCATCCTCTGCCGCACAGGCGGATCGCGGTCGTTCTTCTCCTGCGTCTATCTGCTTTTCTCGCCGGACGGATTTTTTCTTGCGACGGTCGCCGGACATCCACCCGTGCTGAAGATCGACACCGCCGGTAAGATCACCGAGCACATCGGCCGCGGGTCGTATCCCCTCGGTGTCAAAGTCGGCCTCACGTACGAAACGGTCAGCGGCACTCTCGCATCCGGCGAGCGTCTGCTCCTGCACTCGGATGGCCTCACCGAATCGCGCAATGCACACCAGCGCGAGTTCGGCGACGAGTACGTCGAGACGATCGTCGGCTGGCGTCCTGACGCGAGCGCATCCGCGCTTGTCGACTCGATCGTCGGCGAGTGGCGGATGTTCATCGGCGACCTGCCGGCCGAGGATGACGTGTCGGTGACTGTGATCCGCCGGAAGTAGAAGCGGCGCGGCGGCGCGTCTTCTGCATGTCTCGACGGTCGCTCACCGTCCTCCTCGACATCACGGAACGCTGCAATCTGCGGTGCGTGATGTGTCACTTCTCGACGCGCGACCGCATTCGCTTTCCACCCTTCGTTCTCGAACCCGATGCGGACGGCAACATGCCGGTCTCGCGCTTCGAGACGATCGCCGCGGAGTTTTTCCCTCACGCGAAACGCGTCGCGTTGTCATGCGCGGCGGAACCGCTGATGCATCCGCGCTTCCGCGAGATCGTCGCGATCGCGGGCTCGTATCGCGTGCCGGAGTTGTGGTTCCCGACGAATCTGCTGCCGCTCACAGAAGCGACCGCGGAGTCGATCATGCGCGCGAACGTGACGACAGTCGCGGTGTCGATCGACGGAGTGCGCAAGGAAACGTACGAACGGATTCGCGCCGGCGCGACGTGGGAACGATTGATGGCGAAGCTCGCGATGCTGCGCGACGCGCGCGGACGTAATCGCACACCGCGTCTGCGCGTCAACTTCACGTGGATGCGCGACAACCGCGACGAGCTGCGCGAGCTCCCCGCGTTCGCGGCCGACATCGGCGCGAGTGAGCTCGACGTGCGCTTCGTCGCACCGACGGACGGCGTCGACGTCACGCCACACATGCTGCACGGTCCCGAACTTCGCGACGAGCTCGCGCAAGTCGCACGCGACGCGGTGAAACGCGGACTACGACTCGC
>DASVNL010000882.1:0-3168 GCA_036383875.1 Thermoanaerobaculia bacterium | reverse complement strand
GTTCGAAGAGCGGCTCAAAGGCATCATCAAAGAGCTCAAAGAGAACCAGGACATCATCATCTTCATCGATGAGATCCACTCGCTGATCGGTGCGGGCTCCGCGGAGGGCTCACTCGACGCGGCGAACATCCTCAAGCCGGCCCTCTCGCGTGGCGAGATCTCGTGCATCGGCGCGACGACCATCCGCGAGTACCGCCGCTACATCGAGAAGGACCGTTCGCTGCTGCGCCGCTTCCAGGCCATCATCGTGAACCCGCCGACGGAAGACGAGACGCTGCAGATCCTCGAAGGCGTGAAGGAACGCTACGAGTCGTTCCACAAGGTCAAGTACAGCGACACCGCGATCAAGAGCGCGGTCTATCAATCCAACCGCTACATCACCGATCGCTTCTTCCCCGACAAAGCCATCGACATCCTCGACGAAGCCGGCGCGAAGGTGAAGCTGCGCCGCGTCGCGGACACGCAGAACCTTCGCCGTCTCGAAGCCGAGACGCGCTCGATCGTCAAAGAGATGAAGAAGGCGATCTCGGACAAAGACTTCGAGAAGGCCGTGTTCCTCCGCGAGCGCGAGATCGAGCTCAAGGAAGAGATCGAGCGTTTCAAAGCCGAGCGCGAGATGGTCGGCGACGAGCTGATGGAAGTCACGCAGCGCGACGTCGAAGAAATCATCAGCTCGTGGACGGACATCCCGGTCACGTCGATCGAAGCGGACGAAGCGGCGAAGCTGATCAACATGGAAGAGATCCTGATGCGGCGCATCGTCGGTCAGGACAAGGCGATCCGCGCGATCTCGCGCGCCATCCGCCGCTCACGCCTCGGTGTCGCATCGCCGAATCGTCCGATGGGTTCGTTCATCTTCCTCGGCTCGTCGGGCGTCGGTAAAACCGAAGTCGCGCGACGTCTCGCGGAGTTTCTTTTCGGATCGCAGAAGCATCTCGTGCGCTTCGACATGTCGGAGTACATGGAGAAGCATGCCGTCTCGAAGCTCATCGGCTCGCCTCCGGGCTACGTCGGACACGAAGAAGGCGGACAGCTCACCGAGCGCGTGCGCCGCAATCCGTACTCGGTCGTGCTGCTCGACGAGATCGAGAAGGCGCATCCGGACATCTCGAACCTGCTGCTGCAGATTCTCGAAGACGGCATCCTCACCGACTCGCTCGGCAATCAGGTCGACTTCCGCAACACGCTGATCATCATGACCAGCAACCTCGGCACGCGTTACCTCGCGACGAAGGGCCACATGGGCTTCCGCGAGCGCGGCGGCGACGTCGATCAGAAGTCGGCGGAGCAGCTCATTCACACCGAGCTGAAGCGCGAGTTCAGCCCCGAGTTCATCAATCGCATCGACGAAGTCATCATCTTCAACCCGCTCACCGACAACGAGCTTCGCGCGATTTGTCAGCTCCTCATCGACGACGTCAATCACGCGCTGCTGCACAAGAACGTGCAGATCGGCGTCGACGACTCGGTCGTGGCCTGGCTGCTGAACAAGTCGAAGGAAGAGACCAACTCCGGCGCCCGCCCGCTGCGTCGCGCGATTCAGCGACACATCGAAGACGAGCTCTCCGAGTTCATGATCCGCAACAAAGACAACGTCCCCGAGCGCATCGAGTTTACGATGGAAGGCGACACGGTCGTCCTCGTCGCGAACCGCGTCGAGCCGGAGCCGATCGCCAATTAATCCGTACGACATCGAACCACGGACGGCCACGCCTCGCGTGGCCGTCTTTTTTTTGGGAGCCTGAGAATGAACACGAATCTGCGCGTCATCGTCCTCATCCTTCTTGCGCTGACCTCCAGCGCCGCATTCGCCGATGCCGTCATCCCGATTCAGAGCGTTTCTCCGAACGCCATCACGGTCGCGGCGGATGGATCGATCTGGTTCGCGGGGACAGCGGAGACCCGCCTTGCGAAGGTCGGGCGCGTGCGAACGGACGGTTGGGTTCAAGTCGTGGACGTCGCTCCCGGCTCGTTCTATGTCGGCGATATCTACGATTTGCGTGACGGCAGTGTGCTCGTGACGTGGCAGGACGGCTCGCCGGTTCGCGTTCGGACATTCATGACCGCCTCGATTCAACCGCGGCTGAATGCGCTCACGTACTTGCCTGGCGAGGACAGTTCGTATTGGGCGATCGAATCGACCCGGATGACGCACATCGACAATGCGGGCGCGATCGTCGCGCACGAGCCGCTTCCGTTCGAAGCGGTCAGCGCGATGGCGACAGCGGATGGAACTGTTTATGCCGTGACCAGCGACGCGATCTATCGCGGCGGCACAGACGGCGCGTTCACGCGCCTCGCCGAGTGTGTGGACTGCGGCGGATGGATGCACGAGCTGAGCGACGGGACGATTCTCTTTTCGTCCGGAGTGCTTTTCACGGACGGGAGGCTCGTGCGACGGGCGAAGTCCGAGGAACGGAGGTCGGTGCTCGGGCCGGATGATCGGGCGTGGTTCGGCGGCGGTACGAGCAGCCTTTGGTCGATGGGCGTGGATGGCGAGCGGCGCCAGATCCCGGTCGAACGCCCGCACTCCACGCTCGGAATCGGCGCGACGCGAGACGAGATCGTGTTCGGGATGCCGGGCGAGATTCGCCGGATCCGACCGGACGTCCATCGTCCCATCGAGTTTCAGGACGGCGACGTGCTGGCGTACGAGATCGATCCCTGGGGGATTTCGCCGCGGTTCGTGCACCACCGGCCCGGCACGGAGCGATTCGTGCGGTTGCCGTTGGAGGACGCGTACGATTTCAGAAAGATCGGCGACCCGATTTTCGCCGCATCACCGTCCCGCGTGCTGATGTGGTGGCCCTCCGGCAACAAGCATGTGATCGGGATGGTGAATCGTGCCGGTGTTCCCCAGCCGGAGATTGCCGTCGAGGGCGTTTCTCGCTCGGTCGATGCGTTCGTGCTGGATCGCGACGACACGATGTACGCGGTGAGCAGTTCGTGGAGTCCCAGAGAGACGCGCTTCCTGACCATCGACGCGAACGGTGTGCTGCGCAAGGAGCTGGTCGTGCCGGGCCTGGGGCCGGTTTGGAAAGTCGATCTCGCCACGGATCAGTGCACGTTGCTTTACGGGACGCTCGACGGAATTGGCCGGATGAACGTCTGCACCGGAACCATGCTCCCGCCGTTCGTCAACGCGAAAGAGCCGTCGGATCTCCGGAT
>DASVNL010000881.1:0-2416 GCA_036383875.1 Thermoanaerobaculia bacterium | reverse complement strand
CGATGCGGGTTTTGAGCTGGACGTCGCCGCGGCCGTTGGCGGGGATGCTGATGTTTTGCTGGCTGATGGTGTCGAGGATGCGGGAGTCGTTGATGTACAGATTGAAATCGACCTGGTCGAGGCGCAGTCCGACGGAGTTCGGGTTGTCCACTTCGAGGGCGAAGTCGATATCGATCGAGGACGCGGAGAGCGGGATGGCGATGTCGACGCTGGGGCGGATGTCGCGGAGCGAGTACCGCGGATTCTCGATGTTCAGCGCCGTTTTCACGGCCGCGCAGCTCGTGAGAAGCATGGCCACCCCCGCACAAATGCTGACGACGGCGAGGAATGAGCCGAGAGTAAGTGTCCGTTTCATACCGGCCGGGTGTATTTGCAAAGGGCGTGTCAAGACGGCGTGTGCAGTAGAATCCGCCGTGGTCTGCCGGTTGCACTATCGGCTGGCGGAATGCGCACGAAGGACGAACGAGTGAAGACAAGGACGACCGCGATCGTCGCGGCCTACAACGAAGAGAAGACGATTGCCGACGTCCTCCGGGCGCTGACCGCGAGTCCGCTCATCGACGAGATCATCGTCGTCAGCGACGGCTCCGCCGACCGCACGGTCGAGATCGCCCGGACGTTCGACGGCGTCCGCACCGTCGCCCTCCGCGAGAACCACGGCAAAGGCTTCGCGATGGCCGTCGGGGTCTCCAACGCCACCTACGACACCCTCTTCTTCTGCGACGGCGACATGTACAACGTCACGGAAGAGCACATCGAAGCGCTGGTCACGCCCGTCATCAAAGGCGAGTGCGACATGAACATCGGCGTGCGGAATCGCGGCGACGTCGCGAACTTCCTGCACCTCCGCATGAAGTGCGGCCCGGTTCTCTCCGGCATCCGCGTCATGCGCAAGGCCGTCTTCGAGACCGTCCCGCCGCAGTACCAGTCGCACTACAAAATCGAGGCGGCGCTGAACTGCTTCTGCGCGAGCGCCGGCTACCGTCAGGAACAGACGATCATCTACGGCCTCGATCACGTCATCAAAGAGTCGAAGCGCGGCCTGCTCGACGGACTGCACTCGCGCTGGAAGATGTCGCGCGAAGTGTTCCTGCTGCTGTTCGATCTGTACGTCTTCGAGACGTGGCGCTGGACCGAACCGTCCGAGCTCCCGGTCGCTGAGTACGATCTCTTCGAATAGCGGCCGTGATGCGCGACGCAATCGACCGCATTTCTCCCACGCTCGAACCCGACCAGCAGGTCCTGATGCATCAGAAGTGGCATCACCTGCTGTTCCTCCACTGGGAAATCCCCGCGATGGAACTGCAGGCGCTGCTCCCGCCGCGACTGCAACTCGACACGTTCGACGGCAAGGCTTACGTCGGACTCGTGCCGTTTACGATGACCGGCGTCCGGCCGATCCTCACGCCGCCGCTGCCCGGCATCTCCAGCTTCCACGAGATCAACGTCCGCACGTACGTCCATCTGGATGGACGGGACCCCGGAGTGTGGTTCTTCAGTCTCGACGCGTCGAGCCGCATCGCCGTCGAAGCGGCACGCCTGACGTACCACCTTCCGTACTTCAGCGCCGACATCGCATTCGACGCGACGAAGCAACCCATCCCGACGATCGCGTTCGACACGAAGCGCACCGACGAGCGCGGTCCGCGTCCGGCGAACGCCCACATCCAGTACCGGCCCGTCGAAGGTCCGGCGCTGCCGTCGTCGCCGGGCACGCTCGAACACTTCCTGCTCGAGCGCTACATCCTCTACTCGCAGGACGACGCGCGAAACCTCTATCGCGCGCGCGTCCATCACCAGCCGTATCCCGCGCAGAAGGTCGACGTGCTGCAACTCGACGAGACGCTGATCTGGGCCGCGGGGATCAAACGCGCGGAGCAACCGGCGGTCAGGCATTACGCACGCGAGGTGGATGTGCGCGTGTATGGCCTCGATCAGGTGTAGCTACACCTAAAATGGTCCAGTGTCGTCACGGATCGATCGGCTGCTGAACGAAACGGAGAACCGTCTGCGCAGGCAGAACAGCGTTCTCGTGGAGCTCGCGCGCCGCCGCTCGATTCACTCCGGCAATCTCGCCGACGCGCTGCGCGACATCACGGAGGCCGCCGCGGACACTCTCGAGGTGGAGCGCTTCGGGATCTGGTTATTCACGCCCGATCGCCAAATCCTCCGCTGCGTCGACTTGTACGAACGGACGTCGCGACTGCATACCAGTGGCGACGAGATGACGGCGGTCCGGCATCCGGTCTACTTCAAGGCGCTCGAGACGGAACGCTCGATCACCGCACACGACGCACTTCTCGATCCGTGCACCAGCGGTTTTGCCGATCCGTATCTGAATCGCTTCGGCGTCACGTCGATGCTCGACGCGCCGATCCGCCGGCTGGGCCAGATGTCGGGCGTGATCAGCTTTGAG
>DASVNL010000880.1:0-3205 GCA_036383875.1 Thermoanaerobaculia bacterium | reverse complement strand
GCCGCGTCGGCGGATGCGACGCGTCGCGTGGCGGCTACGCTCGAAGCGCTCGCGGCGTGGGGTCACATGAATGGCGTTCCGAAGGCGGGACGTCTGACTGCCGATCTCGAACCGCCGGGATTCGACACGCTTGCGCCGCTTATGGGTGGGGAGGTCAAGACCGAGAACGTGCTGCTCTTCCGAGCGTCGAAGCCGGTCGAAGATCCGAAGGCGAAGCGCGCGCGCATGCAGGAAGCCGTGCAGGCCGCGGAGAAGGCGTTGCGCGAGGCGCAGAGCAATGCGAAGCGCGCGGAGTCGGCGCTCGCGAAAGCCAACGCGCAGGTCGCGGCGGTGGAGAAGCAGCGCGAGGAGATCGAGGCGCGCTACGCCGAGTCGAAGGAAGCCGCGCGAGTCGCGTCGAGCGAGGCGAAGAAGGCCGCGCAGGCCGTCGCCGACGCCGAACGTTCGCTTGCGAAGGCGAAAGGCTGACGACCTGTATCATTAAGTAATCGAACAAATCACCGAGTATCTCCGGGCCTGGGAGCAGGGGGATGACGGCGCGCTCGAGCGGCTCCTGCCTTTGGTTTACGCGGAGCTTCGGGCCATCGGCGCCAGGCATCTCGGATCGGAACGCCCTGGTCATACGCTTCAGCCGACCGCTCTGGTGAACGAGGCCTACCTCCGCCTGCGCGGCCTCGGCGGAGTGCCGTGGCACGATCGGACGCATTTCTTCGCTATAGCGTCGAGGATCATGCGAAGACTGCTGGTGGATCACGCGCGCGCGAAGATGGCACAGAAGCGAGGCTCGGACGCACCGAGGGTCGTGGTGAGCGAGGGATATCACGAAGAGATCGAGCCGTCGCTGGGAGCGGAGGAGCTCATCGATCTCGACCGCGCCCTCGACGAGCTGGCCGCGGAGTCTCCGCGACTGGCGCGGCTCGTCGAGCTCCGCTTTTTCAGCGGACTCGGAATCGACGAGGCCTCCTCGCTGCTCGGCTGTTCCCCTCGCACGGCCAAGCGCGACTGGACTTTTGCGCGCGCGTGGTTGCTCAACCGTCTGAGCGCCCGACCATGAACGAGCCGACACTTCCGAATTCACCCGCGCTGCTTTCGTACTTCGAGCGGTTACATGACCTGTTCGACCGCGTCGTCGATCTTCCCGACCACGAACGCGAGGCCGAGATCGAGCGTCTCGCGATCGACGCGCCGAAACTTGCGGACGATCTGCGCGCGCTGCTCGAGCATGCAGAGCGCGGTCACAGTCCGCTCGACAAGACGGTGATCGCCGGCGAAGAGATCCCGCCGCCGCTGCCGCGCATCCCCGGATTTCGCGTGCATCGCTGCATCGGACGCGGCGGCAGCGCGACGGTGTATCTCGCCGATCAGGAACACTCCGAGTTCACGCGCAAGGTCGCGCTCAAAGTCGTCGATCGCTCGCTCGACATGGGCGCGTTGCGCAGCGTGCGCGAAGAGCAGCGCATCCTCGCGCGCCTCGAACATCCCGGTATCGCGCGCCTCTACGACTCGGGCGAGACTTCGTGGGGCCAGCACTGGCTGGCGATGGAGCACGTCGAAGGGCAGTCGATCCTCGAGCATTGCAACGCGCTGCGGCTGTCGGTGCGTGAGCGAATCGAGTTGTTCCTTCCGGTGCTCGATGCGGTCGCGTATGCCCACGCGCGCGACATCGTCCATCGCGATCTCAAGCCGGCGAACATCTTCGTCACCGCTGGTGGCGAGGCGAGGCTGCTCGACTTCGGCATCGCGAAGCTGTCCGATCCGACGGACCGCGACGAGACGCTGACGCTGCGACGCGCGCTGACTCCGGCGTACGCGAGTCCGGAGCAGATGCGCGGCGATCGCATCACGACCGCGTCGGACATCTACTCGCTCGGTGTCGTGCTGTACGAGATGCTGGCGGGTTCGCTTCCCGGCGCTGACACCGAGCAGCGTCGCGCCGTCGGCGGCGACATCGACGCCGTGTTGAACAAGGCGTTGCGCCAGCAACCGGAAGAGCGATACGCCGACGTGACCGCGTTCGCCGACGATTTGCGCAACGTGCTCGCGGGGACGCCGGTGAGCGCGCGACGCGGCGATCGGATGTATCGCACGGCGAGATTTCTGCGACGTCATCGCGAGGCCATCGTCGCCGCGACGGTGTTGCTGCTCGTCGTCGCGGTGGGTTGGGAGATCGCGAACCGGTGGCGCGCCGCGCAGCCCGGCAAGGAAGTGGCGATCTTTTACGACGCGGAGCCGATCGATTCGCAGACGCGACAATCGTTGCGCGCCGGGGCCGAACGATTGGCGAAGCTCGACGGCATCGGCGCACGCGAGAGCTTCGCGCGCGCCACCGAGTCATCGCGAGGCACGCTGCCCGGCGAGGCGCTGGCGTGGGATGGCGTCGCACGCGCCGAAGCATCCCTCGGCGAAGTCGGACGCGCGGCTGAAGCGGCACGTCGCGCCGGTACGCTCATCGATGGTCACGGCGACGCGCTTCCGAAAGATGAAGCGGAACGATTGCGAGCGCGCGCACTCGCGGCGAATCACGATTGGGACGCGGCGATCACTGCGCTCGAAGGATTGTTCGGCGCGCAGCCGGAACGTCTCGACATCGGTCTCGATCTCGTCGACACGCTGCTCGCCTGCGGACGCACCGAGGCCGCGGACACGGCGCTCGGCCGACTGCGCCAACTCGCGACCGGCGACGATCCGCGCATCGATTTGATGGAGGCCGAGGTTGCGTTGCAACTGTCGGAGTTCCAGCGCGCCGCGGCCGCGGCGTCGCGCGCACGCGAACGCGCCGCGCCGCTGCAAGCCGTCGTCCTCGGACAGCGCGCAGCTCGCGTGCACGCCGAAGCGATCGGCCGTCTCGACCGGCGCGAGGAAGCGCGGCACGAGCTCACAGCGATCGCGACGCGCAACCTCTCGCTGCGACTCACGCGCGAAACCGCCGCCGCGCAATTAGCGCTGGGACCAATCCTCACGAGAGTCGCGAGCAGGGAAGAGACGCGCAGCGCACTCGAGTCGGCGCTTGCCGGATCCGTGCAGGCGGGAGACAAACGCGGCGAGATCCTGGCGCGAGTGCAACTCGCGCTCGTGCTGGCGAAGGAGCGCAAGATCGCCGAGGCGATTCGCGCGTCCGATGTCGCACTCGCGGATGCGCGTGCGATCGGCGATCGATGGTCCGAGGGATATGTGCTCGCGCAGCGCCTCACGTTGTTCAACTGGG
>DASVNL010000879.1:0-19692 GCA_036383875.1 Thermoanaerobaculia bacterium | reverse complement strand
CCGCCAGGGCAACGACATCGGCACGTCGTATCGCTCGGCGATTTTCTATCACGATGAAGAGCAGCGTCAGATCGCCGAGCGCGTGAAGGCGAAGGTCGACAAGTCGGGCGCGTGGAAGCGTCCCGTCGTGACGGAGATCGTCCCGGCGAAGGAATGGTGGACCGCCGAGGCGTATCACCAGGATTACCTGCAGAAGAACCCGAACGGCTACACCTGCCACTACGTGCGCGACATTTCGTTCTAGTTGATTGAAGGGGATCCCGTGCTGACGCACGGGATGACACGGAGCCGAGGTGTCATCCCGCGCGTCAGCGCGGGATCCCCGAACGAACTCACCGGAACAGCAGCGCGT
Organism: Thermoanaerobaculia bacterium; assembly: GCA_036383875.1. Taxonomy (GTDB): domain Bacteria; phylum Acidobacteriota; class Thermoanaerobaculia; order Gp7-AA8; family Gp7-AA8; genus QHVT01. The sequence continues at coordinate 19,340 of DASVNL010000879.1, read as the reverse complement.
CCCTGCTGAACGTCACGCTCATCGCATCCAGTGATTCGAGCTGCTCGCGTGCACGATCTCTTTGCCCGCGATACGTCGAGGTCATCACGTCGAGCAACGCGTCGCGATCGAGCAACGCTTCGTGACGCAGATGCGCGTGCCGCTCGAGTCGAAACCGTGGCGCGAACGTTTCGATCGTGCGTTCGGTGCGATCGCGTTCGACGCGCCCGCCGAGCACCGCCTCGCGCAACTCGATCAAGTCATCCGCGCCCGGAATCACGATCAGCAGTGAGCCTCGGGTCACGCGGCGAAACTCATCGGCGTTGAGTCGCGCGGTGATCGACACGACGGCGTCGAACGATGCGTCCGCGTAGGGCAGAAAGCGATCCGCGTTCGCGACCGTCCAGTCGCAGTCGGGATGACGCTTCGCGGCGAGCTCGATCGCGGGGACGGAGAGGTCGGTGCCGTAGCCGTCGACGTCGTACGCGCGGCGGAACGCGGCGAGGTGATGACCTTCGCCGCATCCGACTTCGAGCAGCGTCTGCCCCGCGTCGAGCGGAAGTTGCGCGACGATCTGCTGCGTGAGCGGATCGACGAAGCCGCGATCGAGAAAGCGTCGCCGCGCTTGCACCGCGTCGTTCGTGTCACCCGGATTCTTCGACTTTTTGTCCTGCGGTTGCAGGAGATTCACGTAGCCGCTGCGCGCGACGTCGAACGAGTGATTGTTCGCGCAGACGAGGCGCCGCTCTTCGCGCGCGAGCGGCGCGTGGCACGATCGGACCGGGCAGAGCAGCGTGACCTTCGTCATCGTGTGAGACGATACCTCCATGCGCCGTCCCGCTCGCCGCCTCGTGCTGCTCGTGGTCGGACTCTTCGCGTTCCTCGTCGTGACTGCGGTGGTCTATCAGGCCGGCATGTCGCGGCTCGAAGGGAAGCCGCGCACATTCTGGGAGTCGTTGGGTTGGGCCGGCGAAACGCTGAGCACCACTGGTTACGGCGCGGACTCGAAGTGGTCGCATCCGATGATGGTGCTGCTCGTCGTGGGCGTGCAGTTCGTCGGCGTCTTCCTCGTCTTCCTGATCATCCCGATCTATCTCATCCCGTTTCTCGAAGAGCGATTCGAGGAACGCGTGCCGCGCGCCGCGAGCGAGAAGCTCACCGATCACGTGATCATCTTTCGATTCGGCCCTGCGGTCGAAACGCTGTTGCGACGTCTGCGTGATGAACACGTCCGAACGCTCGTCGTCGAGACGGATGAAGCGCGCGCACGCGCGGTGCTCGAGCAACAGCAGGCCGTCGTGTTCACGCGCTCCGACGAAGACGCGCTCGACGTCTGCCGCATCGCGCATGCACGCGCGCTCGTCGCGAACGGTGATGATCGCGAGAACGCCGCGATGATTCTGCGCGCGCGTCAGATGGGCTTTACGCGCGAGATCTACGCATTCGTCGAAGATCCGTCGCATCGCAAGCCGATGGAGCTCGCCGGCGCGACGGCGGTGTACACGCCGCGACACATCATCGCCGCGGCGCTCGCCGCGCACAGCAGCGATCGACTGAGTCCGCGATTGCCGGGACTGGAGATGATCGAGGGCGTGCAGCGTCGCGAAGTACGCGTCGCGCCGAGTTGCGCGCTCGCAGGAAAAACGCTGCGCGATGCAGCGCTGCCCGCGACGGTCGTCGGCATCTGGACGCGCAGCCGTCTGATCACGCGCTGCTCGCCGGACGCGATCCTCGAGCCGGGCGCGGTGATCGAACTGGTCGGCACCGAAGAGACGCTGACCGAAGCCGCCGCACTCCTCGGCACGCGCCTGCTGCACAGCGAAGGCGCCTTTCTCATCGCGGGCTTCGGCGAGGTCGGACGCAAAGTGCACGAGCTGCTCACCGACGTTGGCGAAGAGGTGCGCGTCATCGAACGCGCTCCCGGCCCGAAGGTCGACTTCGTCGGCGACGTGCTCGACTCGTCGGTGCTCGATCGCTCGCGCATCACCGAGGCGCGCGCGCTCGTGCTCGCACTCGACAGCGACGACTCGACGTTGTTCGCGACGGTCATCGCGCGCGATCTCGCGCCCGACGTGCCGATCATCGCGCGCGTGAATCACTCGCGCAATCTCGACAGCATCCATCGCGCGGGCGCGGACTATGCGCTCTCGATCGCCGACGTCTCCGGCCAGATGCTCTCCGCCAAACTTCTCGGCAAGCACGCCCGTGTCCGCGAAGAGCATCGCCGCGTCGTGCGCGCCGAAGACGTTGCGGGTCGCACGTGCGAGGAGCTCGCGAACGAAGGTCGCGTCGTCCTCGCCGTGCAACGCGGCGGACAGTTGCTGCGCCTCGAACCGCAGTTGCGGCTCAGCGACGAAGACGGCGTGTGGGTTTGCGCGATTTAATTTTTCACCACGTCGCCCGTGTCCACGGAGCCGCGCGGCACCTTCACCCATGACGTGCCCGTGTAGCGCTTGAAGTCGCGAAAGTACGACGGCAGTCCTTCGCCGAACTTCGCGTCGCGCTGCAGTTGATAGTGGAGGTGCGGGAAGATCGCGTCGCCGGAGCGGCCCATCGCGCCGATCTTCTGGCCGCGCTTCACGCGATCGCCGGGCTTGATCGTCACGCTGCCTTGCTTCATGTGCGCGAGCAGCGAGAACTCGCCGTTGCCGTGATCGATGATCGCGAAGTTTCCGAAGATCAGCGTGAGGTCTTTGATCACGCCTTCGAAGTCGAGCTTCACCGGATTCGCCTTCGTGCTGTCCGCGCGATCGCCCGCCGCTTTGACCACCACGCCGTCCGCGGGAGCGAGGATCGGCGTGCCCCAGCCGAACCACTCTTCGTTCTCGTCGCCGTCGTCGCGAAACATCTTTCCCTTCTCGTCGACGATCGTGAAGTCGGTGGCGTAGCGCGTCATGTTGGAGGTGATGCCGAGGGCGGTGGTCATGCCGCCGGTGATATCGAGGCGGCGGTGATGGCTGAGGAAGTCGTGGCCGTCGTGCACGAACGCGCGACCAGTGACCGGCAGCACCATGTCCGCCTTCGGCTCATACTTTTTCGGCGCGACCGTGATGCTCTGCTTCGACTCGTCTTCGAACGTGATGTCGTAGCGAATCGAATTGAGCGCGAGTGCGGAATCGAATTCAGCGAACGGATTGAAGATCACGATCTTCTTGCCCGGCTCGATCTCGCGTTGCGGCACGGTCTCGATCGATCCGCCGTTGCTCTGCACGCGGCGTTGCGTGACGACTGCGCCGTTCGCGTCGAGGACCGTCGCTTCGATCTCGGCGATGATGAGCTTCGCGTCGCCGTTGTTTTCGACGACGAGGTCGAAGTTCAGCGCCTGGCCGCTTTTCGTCGTTTCGATGAGCGGCGTTGCGGGAAGGGTGGACAGCGAGGCTGAGAGAAGGACGGCCGCGAAGACGTGCATGCGGACGCAACTACGAATGAGTTGCGTCCGCGGTTAACAGCGCGTTAGGCGTCCGCGCCCGAAAAGCGGAAGCGCGTGACTTCGCTCTCGAACTCGTGGCCGCTGCGGACGAGGTTCTGCACGGTGGTCGTGAACTCGCGCGCGATGGCGTCGTTCTTCTGCGCGATGTCGAGCATCGTGCGCGAGGCATCCGCGATGCGATCCGTTTCCTCGAGCTGGCGCTCGAGCAGATCGCGCATCGCCCGCGCATCCTCGGCGATCTTCTCGAGTGCGAGCGTGATCCCGCGTCCGGCCTGTGACTGCTCTTCCGTCGCGTTCTTGACCTGCGCGGCGATGTCGCGCACGCGCTCCGATTCCTGCGCCATGAGCTGCGTGCCGCGCGCCTGTTCGCGCGTCGCGCGATTGATCTCGGCGATGTGATCCGACATGCGCGACGTGACTTCGTGCAGCCGTCGCGACGCCTGCGATTGTTCGCCGAGCGCGCGATTGATGCGCGTGGCCATGTCGTACGAGCGCGATGCGCTGTCGACGATCTTGCCGAGAGACTGCGATGCGTCTTCGGCGAGCTTCACGTTGTCCGTCACCTTCGCGACGCCTTCGTGCATCTTCGCGACGGCCTGACGCGAGCCGCTCTGCACGGCTTTGATGATCGTGCTGATTTCTTTTGTCGAGCCGCGTGTCCGCTCCGCGAGCTCGCGGATCTCGTCGGCGACGACGGTGAATCCCGCGCCTTGCTCGCCGGCCTGCGCGGCGATGATCGCGGCGTTGAGCGAGAGGAGGTTCGTGCGATTCGCGACTTCTTCGATGACCGTGAGGATGCGGCTGATCTCGCCGACGCTGCGCTGCAGCTCGTCGATCGTGCGCGCGGTGCTCATCGTCAGTTCGTGCGTCGCATTGATGCCTTCGACGGTGCGATTCACGGCCTCGCCGCCGGCGCGCGCGTCTTCACGCACCTGCTGCGCGATGTCGGCCGTCGACTGCGAGCTCGAAAGCAGCTCGGTGACGGTCGAGTCCATCTCGCTGACGAACGACAACACTTCTTCGCCGATGCCTGCGAGCACTTCGGTGCGTCCCGACATCTCGTTCATCGACGCGTTCATCTCGGTCGTCGACGCAGACGTCTTTTCAACGGACTGGAAGAGGTAGTCCATGCTGCGCGCGACTTCTTCCGCCGACGCCTGTAGTTCGAGCGCGCGCGCCGATGCGTCCTGCGTGAGGTCGGTGACGGTATCGGCCGCGTGAAGCACGCCGCGAATGCCGCCGCGCACGTTTTCGAGTGCGAGCGACGAGCTCTCGGTGAGCTCGGTCTGATCCTGCGAGCGCTGCAAGAGCGACTCGCTGCCGCCCGTGATGACGCGCACGCCTTCGGTGATCGTGGTGCCGCTTCCGCCGACGCGGCCGAGGAGGCGTCGGAGGTTCGAGCGCGTATCGCCGAAACTGTCCGCGAGCGCGCCGACTTCGTCATCCGCAAACACGCGCGGCGCGATGTCGAAGTTTCCCTCTGCCATCTCTTTCGCCAGCGCACGCAACTCGCGCAGCGGCGCCGTGACGTCGCGTGACAACACAACGGTCGCTGCGCCGAACGCGATCGTCGTCAGCAGCGCGACGATGATCGTGTAGAGCGTGATCTGAAATGGGATGTTGCGGTACGGCGTCCACGGAATCGCGAGGACGAGAATCGATCCGTCCTTCAGTTGAGCGAATCGACTGACGTGGGGACTGATGAACGCGCGACTGTCGCCGTTGCGCAGACGCAGGATCGAGCGCACTTCGTCCTCGGCCAGGTCGTCCTTCGTGCTGATCTGCTTGCCCTGCGGGCTGATGAGATGCAGCGAATACTCCTCGGGGATGTAGCTCTTCATCGTGTCGAGCGCTTCGCCGTCGACCTTGGCCATGATCGCGGCGCTGTCGATGATGCGCTGGAAACGATCGGCGGCGGAATCGATCGCGAGGATCTCGAGCGTCGTCGAAACGCGCGACGAGATCAGCAGGATCAACGCGGCCGAAGAAAGAACGAAGGAGCCGATAAAGACGATCGCGATCTTCTTGCCGAGGGGCAGCTCTCCGCCGACGTAGTGGATGCGCTTTCCTTCGGCGGCCTGCAGCAGGCGATGCTTGCCCATCGCGTAGCCCCAGACCACGGAGACGAACGCGGAGATCAGCGCCGCGACGAGGAAGTACGCGAAGCCGAGGGCGTTCGGCATGAACAGCAACGCGGCGATGATCGCGAAGCCGATGCCGCCGCCGACCCACAGAAGCAGCGAGAGATGCTTTGTGCGCTCGAGACATTCGGTCATCGCCGACGAGAGATCGCCGCGGCCTTCGAGTGCGTCTTCGACCGCCTTCGCCTGGCGTCGCACGCCGGTGACGAAGACCACGCAGCCGATCGCGTACGTCACGCCGAGAAGCGCCACCAGACCGAGGGCGCGAGTGAGCGTGAGCTGCACCACCTGCGATAAAAACAGCAGTGCGGGCGGGATGCTCAGCGCAAGCGGCGGCAACAAGAGCCAGTAGAGATACCTGCGGGTGAATGACATGGGACTTGCGGATTATAGGTTCGTTATTCGGGTGCTTGACAGTGATGGCGAATCCGTCGCTTGATGCGAACGTGCCGACGACGCGAACCGAGAGGCGAAAGTACGGGAGGGTAAGGCTCGAAACACCGCTGCCCGCGCAGTTCGCGGATCGCGTCGTGCGCATCCTCGAAATGTCGGTCGTTGGCTTCCTCGCGGCGCACGAGGGACGCCTCGCGCCGGACGAAACGCATCGTCTCGTGATCGACTGGCAGGGCACGCCGCTGGAGCTCGATTGTCTGGTCGTGCGCTCGACGTTGTGGCGTCTCGGCAAGACGATGGGGGAGCGGAGCGTCTACTACTCCGGCCTGCGCATCGTGAACGTCTCGCGTCCGTCGTTCGACACGCTGCGCGAGCTGATCGCCGAACGCGTGATGCGCGCGCTCGAAGAGCAGAAAGCGAACGCGCGCGGCATCCCGCCGCTGGCCGCGTACATGTATCGCTATCAGCCGGAGAAGGGCGAGTTGTATCGCCGCTGCGAGCTGGTGAACGGCGAGTGGCGCAAGACCGAAACGATTCGCTCCGCGCAGCCGCTGAACGGCTTCACCGTGTCGGCGGAAGTCGATCCGGAACATGTCGAGATGTTGTGCAGGACGTGGGAGTCGACGACGACCGAGGGACGGCGGTTGACGAGGCTGCTCGCGGAGTTGTCGGTGAGCAAGGTCGAAGGCGTGCCGACGCGGCGCTACGTTCCGTAGCGGGTCGTGTACACTCTCGCCACTCAACATGTCCTGGTGGATCTGGGTCCTGATCGGACTCCTCCTTCTGTCGATCGAATTCGTTTCCACGACGATGCACATCGGCCTGTTTGCCGTCGGCGCGTTCGTCGTGGCCATTCTGGTCGCGCTCGGTCTCGACATCCCTCTGTGGGGACAGCTCGTCCTGTTCACCTCGATCTCGATCATCTCGCTGCTCTTCGTCCGGCCGTGGCTCGTCAAGAAGCTACGGCTGAGCGAGAAGAAGCAGATCGATACGCTTGTTGGGGAGCAGGCAATGGCATTCGAAGACATCGCGCCGGCAGCCGTCGGCCGGGCCGAGCTGCGCGGTACGACGTGGAGTGCGCGCAATGTCGGGGAGACGATGCTTGCGCGCGGTCAGCGCTGCGTCGTCACGCACGTCGAAGGTCTCATGATTCACGTTCGCGCGTCCTGATCCGCGGGACGCGGGAAATCCAAGAACCCCCAAACACGAAGGAAGACACCATGGCCAATGTGATAGTCGCGGCAGTCATCGCCATCTTCGCGATGATCGTCATCTCCAAAATCGTTCGCGTCGTCCCGCAGCAGCAAGCGTGGGTGGTCGAGCGCCTCGGTCGATACAGCGGCACGCTCGACGCCGGTCTGCACATCCTCATCCCCTTCATGGATACGGTGCGCTACAAACACTCGCTGAAGGAGATCGCGCTCGATGTTCCGGAGCAGGTCTGCATCACGAAGGACAACGTCCAGGTCGCGGTCGATGGTGTTCTCTACTTCAAGATCCTGAACCCCGAGCGCGCGTCGTACGGCATCTCCGATTACACGTACGCGATCTCGCAGCTCGCGCAGACGAACCTCCGCTCGGAGATCGGCAAGATCGATCTCGATCGCACGTTCGAAGAGCGCACGAACATCAACGTGCAGGTCGTGCAGGAAGTCGACAAGGCGTCGGAAGCGTGGGGCGTCAAAGTCCTGCGCTACGAGATCAAGAACATCACGCCGCCGCAGGACGTGCTCGCGGCAATGGAAAAGCAGATGCGCGCCGAGCGTGAGAAGCGCGCGGTGATTCTGCAGTCCGAAGGTGAGCGCGACGCGTCGATCAATACGGCCGAAGGTCACAAGCAGCAGATCATCAAGAACTCGGAAGCGAAGCGGCAGCAGCAGATCAACGAAGCCGAAGGTTCCGCAAGCGCGACGCTCGCGATCGCGACCGCGACGGCCGAGGGCATCCGCCGCGTGGCCGAGGTCATCAAGATGCCGGGTGGCTACGAGGCGATGCAGTTGCGTCTCGCCGAACAGTACATCCAGCAGTTCGGCAACCTCGCGAAAGCCGGCACGTCGATGGTCGTTCCCGCCAGCGTGAGCGACATCCCGGCGATGCTGCAGATGGCGCTCGGCGCGATCAAGCCGTCGCCCGAAATGCCGAAAGTCCCGATCCGCCAGCAGCCGCAGGTTTAACGACTCGTTCGTGTGATCCCGCGCATTCGCGCGGGATCACAACATGCTGCGGCAGTTCGGCGCGCCGCACTGACACGGCAACGTTCCTTCGTGGTGCGTCTCGCCGTAGTCGCACGTCAGCTCTTCACCGGGACGGATCTCGCGCAGCGTGTACAGCTCGACGCGACGATTCGCGCGACGCAGGTACGTGTTCGGCCGGCACGAGTGATTGACGTAGCGCAGGCAGGGATCCGTCGCGACGTCGAGCGCCTTGCCATCCTCGAACTCGACGATCGTCACGACGGCCGCACTTTTCGCGCGACGCCGCGCCTCGCGCACGGAGATCAACTCACCGACGAACTCGCCGATTTTCCGCCGCGCGGAGAGTCGCTTGCGCGCAAACACTCCCTGTCCGTGAATGCGGCTCGGCCGGACTTCGACGTGATCCATGGCCGCGATTCTAGTTCGGTCGTGGCTCTCGTATTGCAGGCTCGTCCAATGTACCGCAGGAGGAACGACATGGGACTCTTCAAGAATCTGATGAACAAGATTTTTCACGCTGCAGGCAACGCAGAGGCTCCGCCGGATGCGTATCGTCCGCCGCCGCCGGGAGCGACCGCTGCACCCGCCGCAAATCCCGCTGCGCCCGCGGCCGCAGCACCGGCCGCACCGCAGGGTCCCGTCGACATCGCGGCGGTGCTGGATCGCATGGCGGCGGAGAACAAAGAGAAGCTCGACTGGAAGCACTCCATCGTCGATCTCATGAAGCTCGTCGGGATGGACTCGAGTCTCGCGGAGCGCAAAGAGCTCGCGACGGATCTGAAGTACTCGGGCGATATGAATGACTCCGCGTCGATGAACATGTGGCTGCACAAAGAAGTGATGCGCAGGCTCGCGGAGAACGGCGGGAAAGTTCCGGCCGATCTGCTGCAGCACTGAAGGCTGCAATGAGCTCGATTCTCGACGCAGTTCAACAACAGCTCGGACCGGACACGATTCAGCAGATGAGCAACGCGCTCGGCGCTGATCCGAATGCGACGTCCAACGCTGTCTCGCTCGCATTGCCCGCGCTGCTCGGCGGGTTGTCGCAGAACGCCGCGGAGCCGCAAGGCGCCGCCGCACTCGACAACGCGCTCAATCAACACGACGGCAGCATTCTCGACAACCTCGGCGGCCTGCTCGGCGGCGCGACCGGTGGCGGCGGAATCGGCGGTGCAATCCTCGGCCACATCTTCGGCGGACGCCGCACGACGGTCGAGCAAGGCGTGGGTCGCGGCTCAGGTCTGAACGCTGCGCAAATCGCGCAACTCATGGCCATGCTCGCCCCGATCGTCATGGGCGTCCTCGGCCGCATGAAACAGACAAAAGGCCTCGACGCGAACAACCTCCCGGGAGTCCTGCAACAGGGCGCAGGCGCCGGCGGATTGGGCGGCATGCTCGACGCTAACAACGACGGCAACATCGGCGACGACCTGCTGCGCGTCGGCACGTCGGCACTCGGCGGTTTGTTCGGCAAGAAGAATTGATTTTTCGAAGGGACGGCGACGTTGGTCGCCGTCCCTTCATTCACATTTCGTCGCCGCCTTCTCCGCCAGTCGCAGGATCAGATACGCACTGATTCTGCCGTCGGCGTCGAGACTCTCGGCGCGCTGAAACTCACGCACCGCGACCTTCGTGCGTTCGTCGAGGCTGCCGAGGAGCGACGGGCGATAGCCGAGTGCGCGAAGCAGAACCTGCGCGGTCCGGATCATGTGGCGATCGCGCGTCTCAGCATCCTCCGTCGCGACGAGCGTCTGCGCCGACGCGGGGCGAATCGGCGACGTGGGCGTCTGTGTCGATCGTGTTGGACTCGATGTCGACGGCGGCGGCGTTGACGATCGATGGCAGTGGTACTCGCCCGTCTTTCGATTCGTATGACAACCGTTCGAATCGAGACCGCCGCCGTGCCCGAACGCGGCACTCGAAAACACGATCGCGATGGCGAGAACGATGACTGCGCGTTGCCGGCTCATGCGAAACGATGACACCATTCACGCGCGTTTGTGGCGAGATCCGTTCGATATCATCCGCCGATGAGAATCCTGTTCGACGACGGCGTGTGTGAAGACGTCGAGGCCGAGCCGGTCGATGCGATCCGGTATCGGCTGCTCTGGTCGCCGCTCTCCAGTTCGACCAACGCGAAGTTGGGCGATGTCGTCGAGCTGTCACCGGAGGGCGAGATCTGGCGATTCGTGCGAATCGCGGAGGCGTCGCCGCTCGAGACAATGCAGATGGTGTTGTCGCGCGAGCTCGCCGAATCCTCTGCGTTTCATGACCTGCTCAACTTCGTGCGCGACATCGGCGGGGAGTGGGAGAAGGCGTTTGGCGGGATCGTGTTTTTGCACTTTCCGCCCGCATCCGGCGACGAGGTCAGAGCGCGCCTCGATCGGCTCGAATCGGTGAGCTAGAACGGAATCAGATTGCGTCGTTGACATTTTCTTCAAACCGGCGTTACCGTATGTAACCGTTTACATCACACGGCCATGCCGCGCACACCGAGAGGTTTCGCCGCTGTTCTGCCGAGCGTCACGATCCGTGACGTTGCGGCTAAAGCCGGTGTTTCCGTCGCGACGGTCTCTCGCGTCTTCAACCGCAAAGGTCCGATTCGCGAAGACACGATGCGCCGCGTGATGGATGTCGCGGGCGAGCTGCAATACGTGCCGCACGCGGGCGCCCGCAGCCTCTCGACGCGCTCGACGCGCACGATCGGCGTCGTCCTTCCCGATCTGCACGGCGAGTTCTTCTCCGAAGTCATTCGCGGCATCGACCTCGCCGCGCGGCAGGAGGGATATCACCTGCTGCTCTCCGGCTCGCACGCCGATCGCGACGAAATGCGCGCAGTCGTGCAAGCCGTGCGCGGACTCGTCGACGGCCTGATCGTCATGTCGCCCGATCTCGAGCCATCCGCGCTCGTCGCGGATCTGCCGCCGGGATTGCCGGTGGTCATGCTGAACTCCCGCGTCGGCGGTCATCCATCCGTCACGATCGACAACTCCGGCGGCGCTCGCGACGTCGTCCGTCATCTTCACGCCCTCGGACATCGCCGCATCGCCTTCATCGGCGGCCCGCAGCAGAACGCCGACGCCGAACAGCGTCGTCGCGGCTATCGCGCGGCGATGAAGGACCTCGGCTTCGACACGCTCGAGCACGACGGCACGTTCACCGAGGAGTCGGGATTCGAGGCGGGACGCGCGATTGCGGCGCAGAAGAAACGTCCGAGCGCCGTGTTCGCCGCGAACGACGCGATGGCCATCGGCGCGTTGAGCGCGTTTCGCGAGACCGGCTTGCGCATCCCCGAGGATGTGGCGCTGGTGGGATTCGACGACATCCCGATTGCGCGCTTCCTCACACCACCGCTCACGACCGTCAAGGTCCCGATCGCGGAGCTCGGCCGCAAAGGCTTCGAGCTTCTCGCGTACGGAGACGGCGATCGTCGCGCGGCCAAACTCACCACGTCACTTGTCGTGCGCCGCTCCTGCGGCGCCGAGATGAAACGGGAGACCAGGGATTAATCGTAGGAAAACAGGAGAGACGGCGATGCAACGGAAACTTACATTCTTCGCGCTCGCACTGCTCGTCGCGTTGACTGCCATTACGGCGTCGGCGCAGAGCACTACCGCGACCATTCGGGGCACGGTACACGACGAGAGCGGGAACCCCTTCCCCACCGCGACGGTCGTCGCGACCAACGTCAATACGGGATTCACCAACAGCGCTGTGGCCGGCAACGACGGCAGCTTCCAGCTCGGCGGACTCGCGCCGGGCGTCTATCGCCTCGACGTCTCCGCGACGTCGTACAAAGCCAGCTCGAAGGAAGTCCGCGTGCTCGTCGGACAGAACCTCGAGCTCGACTTCCGTCTGAGCCCGGACCTCGTGCTCATGGAGTCGATCACGGTTCTCGGCGCAACGGCCGTCGAAACCGAGACGTCGCAGATCGCGACGAACGTGACGCGCCAGCAGATCGAACAGCTGCCGCAGAACGATCGCAACTTCCTGAACTTCGCGGCCCTCGCACCCGGCGTGGTGATGGGCAACGACGAGCAGAACAAGCAGGTCAAGGCGGGCGCGCAGGGCGCGTCGGCCGTGAACGTGTTCATTGACGGCGTCTCGTTCAAGAACGACGTCATCCAGGGCGGCGTCATCGGCCAGGACTCGAGCCGCGGCAATCCGTTCCCGCAGAACGCCGTGCAGGAGTTCCGCGTCATCACGCAGAACTACAGCGCCGAATATCAGAAGGCGTCCAGCGCGATCATCACCGCGGTCACGAAGTCCGGTACGAATCAGATGAGCGGCGACGCGTTCCTCTTCTATCAGGACAAAGCCCTGGTCGACGAGAACCCGCTCAATGGATCGAATCCCGAGTACGAGCGCAATCAGTACGGCTTCTCGTTCGGCGGTCCGATCATCCGCGACCGCATGCATTTCTTCGCGTCGTATGAAGCGAACGATCAGGATCGCCAGGAGACCGTCACGCTTGGCGGTGGCTGGACGAACAATCCGACCCTGCGCTCGCAGCTCGCGCAGTACGCCGGCACGTTCACGCAGCCGTTCCGTTCCGACCTCGCGTTCGGCAAGATCAGCTACCAGCCGACGTCGTCGCAGATCGTCGACGGCAGCATCAACTACCGCAAAGAAACCGACATCCGCGGCTTCGGCGGTGAGACCAGCTATGACTCCGCGGAGAACGTGAAGAACGATGCGTGGGGATTGAACCTGCGTCATCAGCTCACGAGCAGCTCGTGGCTCAATGAAGCATCGGCGAGCTTCCAGACGTACCAGTGGAACCCGACGCCGCTCGACTCGAGCTCGATCGGTCTCGTGTACGAAGGCCTGCTGCGCATCGGCGGCCGCGACACCGAACAGGATATCGGTCAGGATCGCCTCGCGTTCCGCGACGACCTCACGCTGTCGTCGTTCGACTGGCACGGCAATCACACGTTCAAAGTCGGCGGCAACGCCGAGTTCCTCGAGTACACGGTCACCAAGTTCTTCGAAGAGAACCCGCGCTTCTTCTTCCGCTCCGATCTCAGCTCGACGATTCCGTACAAGGCGCGCTGGGGCTACGGCGATCCGGACATGTCCGCGGATAACCAGCAGTACGGCCTTTATGGTCAGGACGACTGGCGCGTGAACGACAAGCTCACGCTCAACCTCGGTCTGCGCTGGGACTACGAGACCAACATGATCGACACCGACTACGTGACGCCTGCTCTCGTGCGCTCGCGCCTGTCGGACGACTTCTCGGCGAATTACTTCACGGACGGCAACGACCGCGAGCCGAAGTCGGACATGTTCCAGCCGCGTCTCGGTTTCTCGTATGACCTCAAGTCGGACGGCAAGACCGTCGTCTTCGGCGGCGCGGGCCGTTATTACGACCGCACGCTCTTCAACAACACGCTCGACGAGCGTTTCCGCCTGCAGCACACGGTCGGCGAGTTCTACTTCACTCCGGACGGTTCGCCGTTCAATGGCCAGCCGGCTGCTGCATGGGATCCCAAGTACCTGACCGTCGATGGCCTCCGTCAGCTTCAGGCGCAGGGCATCACCGGCAAGCCGGAAGTCTTCCTCGTCGAGAACGACACCAAGGTGCCGTACTCGAATCAGTGGAACGTCGGCGTGCGTCATTCGTTCGCCGGAATGGTCGGCTCGCTGTCGTACGCGAACGTCAAGAGCTACAACGGCTTTTCGTATCTGTGGGGCAAAGGCTCCTGCTGCCCGGTCATCGACCCGGCGTACAGCAACGTGCTGATCTCCTCGGACGATATCCAGACGTGGTACGACGCTGTCTATGTCCAGCTCGACCGTCCGTACTCCGGCAACTACGGCTTCAACGTGGCGTACACGTGGGCTGATGCGGAGCAGGTCGGCGGCGATCTCTTCTCGCTCGACAAGACCTCCATCTCGGAGTGGCCGCGTTACGGCACGCCGGGCACGCAGGAGCATCGCCTGGTGGCCAACGGCATCGTCGGCATTCCCTGGGACGTGCGCCTGTCCGGTCTTCTGCAGTACAGCTCGGGCGACCGCTTCCGCATCAACGACTTCTCCAAGGGTTTCTGCGTGAACTGCTTCAATCCGCGCACGGGCGAAGGCCCGAGCTGGACGACGATCGATCTCCGCGCCGAGAAGGGGTTCCGCTTCGGACGTACGGAGCTTGCGGTGATCGCCGAAGCGTTCAATATCTTCAATGAAGACCGCTATGCGTTCTTCAATGACTTCGTCGGACCGGAAGGCAATCCGAACGTCGGTACGCCGACCGCCATTGTGGGCGGCTCGCAGCGCCGTTATCAGTTCGGCGTGAAAGTCTCCTTCCAATGAACTCTGTTGCGAGCAATACCTGGAGGGCGGCTTTGGCCGCCCTCCTCGTCTTCACCCTTGCGTGCTCAGGCGTGACACCGCCCGCACCGTCATCCGCACCGAGCGTCACGGTAAAACCCGTGAACGTCACGGTCGACGACCTCCAGCATCGGACGTTTTTGTTTTTCTGGGAAACGACCAATCCGGAAAACGGACTCGTGCCCGATCGCTGGCCGACGCCGTCGTTTTCGAGCATCGCGGCCGTCGGATTCGGATTGACCGCGTATGGCATCGGCGCGGAGCGTGGCTGGGTCACGCGTGAGCAGGCAGCGCAGCGTGTATTGACGACGCTGCGATTTTTCCGCGATTCCAAACAAGGCGAAGAGGCGGGCGGCGTCACCGGCTCGCGCGGTTTCTACTATCACTTCGTCGACATGAAGACCGGCACGCGCTTCAAAGACGTCGAATTGTCGACCATCGACACGACGCTTTTATTGGCCGGTGCGCTGTTCTGTCAGTCGTATTTTGATCGCGATAATGCGGTCGAAAAAGAAATTCGCGATACCGCTGAATTTCTCTATACGCGCGCGGAATGGAGCTTCTTCCACGAGCGTCCACCGCTCGTGAGCATGGGCTGGACGCCCGAGCACGGGCTGCACGATTACGACTACACCGGCTACAACGAGGCCATGATTCTGTACATCCTGGCCATCGGCTCGCCGACGCATCCGATTTCGCCGAAAGCGTGGAACTTCTATACGCAGTCGTACAAGTGGGACACGCATTACGGCCAGCAGCACGTCGTCTTCGCGCCGCTGTTCGGACATCAGTACTCCCATGTGTGGATCGACTTCCGCGGCATTCAGGATCACGTGATGCGCGAGAAGGAGATCGACTACTACGAGAACTCCAAACGCGCGACGCTCGCGCAGCGCGAATACGCGATTGCGAATCCGATGGGCTGGCAGGGCTACGGCGCAAACATGTGGGGCCTCACGGCGTGCGACGGTCCGTTCGACGGCAAGATGCAGGTCAACGGCGTCGAGCGTACGTTCTGGACCTACGCCGCGCGTGGCACTGCGCCGCACGAGCTCCGCGACGACGGCACGATCGCGCCGACCGCGGCCGCGTCGTCGATCGCGTTCACGCCTGAATATTCGCAGCAGGCCATTGAAGAGATGGGCCGCAAATATGGCGAGCATCTCTATCAAAAATACGGATTCCTCGACTCGTTCAATCCGACGCTCGTCGAGGACCGCAAAGTGCAAATGGGCAAGATCGTCCCCGGTGTCGGCTGGTTCGACGCCGACTACCTCGGCATCGACCAGGGTCCGATCGTCGCGATGATCGAGAACCAGCGCAGTGGTCTGGTGTGGAACACGATGAAGAAGAACGAGCACATCCGCCGCGGCCTCCGCCGCGCCGGCTTCACCGGAGGATGGCTGAATTGATTGCTCGGCGGAGCGCCTCAGGGACCGCCGCCGTCCCGGCGGCTGTTGCGGCGGCGTCCCGCCGCCGCCTCCGGGAGCGGCCGGCGAGACGCCGCCCGAACAGCCGGCGAGACGCCGGCGGTCCCCTTGCGCTCCTCCTGCTGCTTCTCCTCTCCTGCACCGCGGGACGCGCGAAGACCACCACTATCGAGTTCTGGGGACTCGGACGCGAGGGCGAGGTCGTCGCGGAGCTGGTGCCGCAATTCGAGAAAGAAACCGGCATCCACGTCGACGTCCAACAGATCCCCTGGACCGCGGCGCATGAAAAACTCCTGACCGCTCATGTCGGCAAATCACTGCCCGACGTCGCGCAGGTCGGCAACACCTGGATCCCAGAGCTCTCGACCCTCCACGCCATCGCGCCGCTCAATCCGTTTCTGCAGCGCGGCAGCGTGCCGCAGAGCGATTACTTTCCCGGCATCTGGAACACCAACGTCGTCGGCGACACCGTCTACGGCATTCCCTGGTACGTCGACACGCGCGTCCTCTTCTATCGCACCGACATGATCCCCACGCCGCCGCGCACGTGGAGCGAGTGGATCGCGGCGATGGAGAAAGTGAAGCGCGAGTCGAAAGACCCGCACTTTTTTCCGCTCCTCATGCCGACCAACGAGTGGCCGCAGCCCGTCGTCCTCGCGATGCAGAAAGGCGCGACATTCGTCGACGACGACGGCCACGCACGCTTTGACGATCCGAACTTCGTCGCGGCGTTCGCGTTCTACCTCGACATCTACAAACGCGGACTCGCGCCGGTCATGAGCAACAGCCAGGTCGCGAATCTCTATCAACAATTCGGTGACGGCGACTTCGCGATGTTCGTCAGCGGCCCGTGGGACGTCGGCAATCTGCGCATGCGCCTCAAGCCCGAGCAGCAGAAAACGTGGAGCGTCGCGCCGATGCCCGCTCCGGACGGCACGCCGTGGCCCGGCCTCTCGATGAGCGGCGGCTCGAGTCTCGTCATCTCGAAAACCACCGACAAGAAAGACGCGGCCTGGAAGTTCATCGAGTTCCTCTCGCGTCCCGACATCCAGGTGCGCTTCTCCCAACTCAGCGGCGATCTCCCCGCGCGTCGCAGCGCGTGGGCCACGCCCGAACTGACCAACGATCGCGAGATGCAGGCCTTTCGCGTGCAGCTCGATCACACCGCCGCGCTGCCGCGCATCCCCGAGATCGAGAACATCGTCACGAAGATCTTCGAGCACGGCCAGCTCGCGACGCGCGGACAGTTCGACGCGCGTGAAGGCGCGCATCAACTGAACACGAAAGTCGAGGCGATGCTCGAGAAGCGGCGCTGGGTGTTGCAACGCGAGGCCGCGCGATGAAGAACGAAGCGAAAGCCGCCCTCGGACTGCTCGCGCCCGCGATGACCCTGATCATCCTCTTCTTCATCATCCCCGTGATCGGCGCGCTCGTCCTCAGCATCACCGACTTCGACATCTACTCCGTCGCCGACGCCGCGAACACCCGCTTCGTCGGCACGCGCAACTACGAGGCGCTCGCGAACAACCCGCTGTTCTGGCGCGCGCTTGCGAACACCTTGTACTTCTCGTTCGTCGGCGGACCGCTGACGATCCTCGTCGCGCTCGTGGCTGCGCTGCTGCTCAACGCGCGACTCACGCGCTTCAAGGCGCTGTTCCGCACGATCTACTTTGCGCCCGTCGTCACCTCGATCGTGGCCGTCGCGATCGTCTGGAAGTACGTCTACCACGCGCGCGTCGGCCTCCTGAATCGCGCGCTCGACGCGATCGGCATCGCCGGTCCGGACTGGCTCGGCGATCCGCGCTGGGCGATGCCGGCGTTGATCCTCCTCGCGATCTGGCGCGGGTTCGGATACGCGGCCGTCATCTTCCTCGCCGGATTGCAGAACATTCCGGACGAGCTGTACGAAGCCGCGCGCATCGACGGCGCGGGTCCGGTGCGGCAGTTCGTGCACATCACCGTGCCGCAACTCGTTCCGACGTTCGTCTTCGTCGGCATCGTCACCGCGATCGGCTTCCTGCAAGTTTTCGCCGAGCCGTACGTGATGACGCCCGACGGCGGCCCGCTCAACGCGACGCTCACCATCGTGATGCTCATGTATCGCGAGGGATTCCGCTGGTGGAACATGGGCTACGCCGCGGCGGTCGCGTTCATCCTCTTCGCGCTCGTCATCGCGGCGACGCTGATCTCGCGCATCGTGCGCAAGGGAGCGGCCGCGCGATGAAGACGAAGTCCTTCTGGATTCACGCGCTACTGATTTTCGGCGCGATCCTCACGATCACGCCGCTGCTCTGGATGCTCTCCGCATCGCTGATGCCGCAAGGCGAGGCCACGCATTTTCCGCCGCGCCTCTTTCCGAGCCGCATCACGTTCGAGCACTACGTCGGACTGCTCACGCGCCTCAACCTCGGCCGCGCATTTCTGAACAGCCTCTTCGTCGCGATCGTCGCGACGTTGTTCTCGCTGCTCTTCAACTCGATGGCAGGCTACGCGTTCGCGAAGCTGCGCTTTCCGGGTCGCGACAAAGCGTTTTCCGCGCTCGTCGCCGCGCTCGCGATTCCGGCGCAGGTCGCGATGCTGCCGCTCTTCCTGCTGCTGAAGTCGATGGGCCTCGTGAACACGTACATGGGCGTGCTGATCCCGTACGTCACCGGCATCTACAACATCTTCCTCGTGCGGCAGTTCATGCTCTCGATTCCTGACGATCTCCTCGCGGCCGCGCGCATCGACGGCGCGAGCGAGTGGCGCATCTACCGCTCGATCGTCATGCCGGTTGCGCGTCCCGTGCTGGCCACGCTCGCGATCTTCACCTTCATGTCGGCGTGGAACGACTTCATGTGGCCGCTCATCATCCTCACGGATTCCGATCGCTACACGATGCCCGTCGCCGTCGCGAGTCTGTCGGGCGAGCACTTTCAGGATCTCGAGCTGATGATGGCCAGCGCCGTCATCACGATCATCCCGGTCCTCGCGCTCTTCTTCGTGCTGCAGAAGCAGTACATCGCCGGAATGATGGCCGGGAGCGTGAAGGGATGATCGCGGCGCTGCTGCTTTCCACGCTGCTGACCGGCCCGTGGAAAGGCGTTCCGGCCGAAGGCGTTGAGATGAAGGTCACGCAGCCGGCGGTGGCGGGCGATCCGATTCGCGTCGACTTCGATTTTCACGGACGCGGCGGCTACGCGATCACGCGCATCGATCAGGCCATCGAACTCCCCGACAACTTCGAGCTCGCGTTCCGCATGAAAGCGGACGCGCCGCGCAACACGCTCGAAGTGAAGTTCGTGCAGGGCGAGAACGTCTGGTGGACGACGCGCCGCGAGCTCGACTTCCCCAAAGAGTGGCGGCGCTTCTCGATCAAGAAACGCCAGGTCGAATTTGCATGGGGTCCCATCGGTCCCAGCCCGCTGCCGAAACGCATCGACGCGATCGAGATCGTCGTCAC
>DASVNL010000878.1:0-6704 GCA_036383875.1 Thermoanaerobaculia bacterium | reverse complement strand
TCGGTAAGGTCGACACTGCCCTTCACACCTTCATTTGAATGAACTCACGGAAAGGGCTGCCCGCCCTCCCGTTCCGACTAACCAAACTGGAAAGGATCAGCCCAAGCATCTCTGGAAAGGAACATCCCGATCAGTCACGGGGGACCGCAATCCACGCTGACCGTGCTCCCGACAACCGACAACTGACAACCGACAACGACAACCAAAAGGCTTGACGCCCAAAGCGAGCAGGAGCACGATGCGATCGAGATCGAATCTAATATCTAATATCTGATGACTTCCCACCGGCAACGCGCGCAGTTCATCGCCGACGCCGTCCGCGCGGACGTGCTGGAAGGGCGGATTCGTCCCGGCGAGTGGCTGCGCCAGGAACGCATCGCGCGCGAACAGGGCGCGAGTCAGATGCCGGTGCGCGAGGCGCTCAAGCGGCTCGTCGCGGAAGGAATCCTCGAGCACGTTCCGTACTGCGGCGTGCGCGCCGTGCAGTTCACGGTCGAAGACGTCGAGGACCTGTACGCGTGTCGCGTGTTCATCGAAGGGATGAGCGCGCGTTACGCCGCGCAGTCGATCACCAACGACGAAGTGCGCGAGCTCCAACGCCTGCACGCGCGCATGAGCGTGTTGGCGATGCCCGGCGAGCTCGTCGAGTATCGCGAGCTCAATCGCCAGTTCCACGCGCTGATCTTCACCGCGAGCCGGCGCTCGTACCTGATTCGCACGCTCGGACAACTGTGGTCCGCGTTCCCGACCATGCTCTGGAGCAACATCCCGCGCGCTGCGACCGACTCCGTGCGCGAGCGCGACGACGCGGATCCGATCGAGCACGACGCGATCGTCCGCGCGCTCGCCGCACGCGATGCCGATGCCGCGGAGCGCGCCGTTCGTCATCACATCGAAGAAGCCGGGAAAGCGCTCCTGGCTGTGTTGAGAGAAGACTCGAAAGGATCGAAATGATCGTTCTGCTGCGTGTTGCCGTACTGACGTTGTTCGCCACTTCCGCCATCGCCGCCGGCACTCCGGCGCACGGCCATCTGATGCTCATCGGCGGCGGCGACAAGCCGCGCGCGGCGATGGAGAAATTCGTCGAGCTCGCAGGCGGGAAGGACGCGCCGATCGTCGTAGTCCCGACGGCCTCCGAGGAGGCGGACACGATCGAGTACTACACGAATCTGTTCATGAAGGACTACGGCAGCACCGACGTCGTCGTCCTGCCGATCAAGACGAAAGAAGACGCGAACAAGCCGGAGCTCGTCGCCGCGGCGAAACGCGCGCGCGGCATTTTCTTCGGCGGCGGCGATCAGGTGCGCATCATCAACGCGCTCGCCGGAACGCCGGTGCTCGACGCGCTGCGCGAGGCGCATCGCAAAGGCGCAGTCGTCGGCGGCACGTCCGCGGGACTCGCGTGCCAGAGCGAGATCATGATCACCGGCGAAGGCGACTTCAAAGTGATTCAGACGCGCTCCGTCGAAGTGATGGAAGGCCTCGGCTTCGTGCGCGGCGACGTGATCGTCGACCAGCACTTCATCGCGCGGCAGCGCCAGAACCGTCTCATCTCGCTCATCCTCGAACATCCCGATCACCTCGGCGTCGGCGTCGATGAAGACACCGCGATCTGGGTTCGTCCCGACGACACGTTCGAAGTCATCGGCGCGGGCTCGGTGATGGTGTTCGATCCGAAGGGCGCGGTGGTGCAGCGCAGCGGCGCGCCCGCGGGCAAAGAGCTGCTCGGTGTGCACGGCATGGTGATGCACATCGTGCTGCCCGGCGAAGTGTTCGACCTCTCCAAGCGCGCCCCTGTGAAGGCCGCGCCGGTGAAGAAGGTCGCGAGCCGATGAACGAGATCTTCGCCTCGACCGAGCAACTGCTGCACGACCTCTGCGCGATCTCGTCCGAGAGCGGCAACGCCGAGGGCATTCGCAAAGTTGCGGAGATGCTCGAGCGTGCGTTGACGCGGCATGGCTTGACCGTCGAAATCGTCGACGAGCCGGATGCGCATGGCGTTCCGCAGCCGGTGCTCATCGCGCGCGGACCATCCACCGGCGGCGCGCATCTCCTGCTCCTCGGACACATGGACACCGTCCTGCCCGCGATCGAGCCGGCCATCGAAGGTCGCACGTTGCACGCGACCGGCTCGTACGACATGAAGGGCGGACTGGCGATGCTCTGCGGCGCGCTCGACGTCCTCGAGTCGCGCGGCACCGCGTTGCCGCCGGACCTGCTCGTCGTGCTCGTGCCCGATGAAGAATCGGAGAGTTTGATCTCTGGCCAGTGCGCGGAACGCTGGAGTCGCGGCGCGCGCGCCGTGCTCGTGCTCGAGCCCGGACAAGCGACTGCCGACGGCGAGACGCTCGTCGCCGGACGTCGAGGAATGACGGAGTGGAAACTCAACGTGCGCGGACGCGCGTCGCATTCGGGACTCGCGTACTGGAGCGGACGTTCCGCGCTCGCGGCCGCGGCCGAATGGTGCTCGCTCGCACAGGCAGCATCGCGTCGCGGCAACGGTCCGACCGTCAATGTCGGACGCATCGTCGGCGGCAGCGCGGACTTCGTCGACGATCTCGCGCACCACGCTTCGATGTTCGGCAGCTCGCGACAGTTGAACGTCGTCTCCGATCGCGCGTCCGCGGAAGGCGAGTTTCGTTTTCTCACCGCGGCCGACGGCAAGGCGATGCGCGAAGATCTGCAGAAGCTCGCGAACCACGTCGCGGCGCGACACGAAACTGAAGTCGAGTTCACGATCGGGATGCACGTCGCGCCGGTCGATCCGCATGGTCCCGGCGCGCCGCTCATCAAACGCACCGTGGAGCTCGCGAGGCAGCGCAACTTCCGGCTCGACGTCGAAGAAGATCGCGGTGGGATCTCGTTCCCGAACTTCATCGCCGATCCGGCATCGACGCCCGTAATCGACGGACTCGGACCCGCGGGCTACGGGATGCACATCCGCGGCGAGTACATCGATCTCGATTCGCTCGGACGCCGCATCATGCTGCTCGCCGATCTGCTGCCGACGCTTTAGCTCCAAACGCAACACTCGAACAGGGAGGCGATCCGATGTCCGACAACGCAGTCCTCGCGCCGCGCACGTTCCGCATGCCTCACACGCTGGTCATCGTCGGCACGCTGGTCGTCGTCGTGCTCGTACTCTCGTGGATCGTGCCGTCCGGCAGCTATAAGCACGTCGAGAAGAATGGCCGCCAGGTCACGATCCCGGGCACGTATCAGCAAACCGAAAAAGTCCGCCTCGGGCCGCAGTGGCTGATGATCGCGCCGATCAAAGGCTTCGCCGACGGCGCGATGATCATCTCGTTTCTCTTCCTCATCGGCGGCGCGTTCAACGTCATCCAGGAAACCGGGATCATTCACTTCGCGATCCGGCGACTGACCGCGGCGCTGCGATCGCGGCCGTGGCTGGAGAAGCTGCTCATCCCCGTGATGATGATCGTCTTCTCTCTCGGCGGCTCGATCTTCGGGATGGGCGAGGAGACGATTCCGTTCATCCTGATCTTCGTGCCGCTCGCGTTGTCGCTCGGCTACGACTCGATCGTCGGCGTCTCGATTCCGTTCCTCGGCGCCGCGGCCGGATTCGCAGCGGCGTTCTTCAACCCATTCACCGTCGGCATCGCGCAAGGTCTCGCGGGACTGCCGCTTTACTCGGGCTTCGGCTATCGCGTCGCGACGTGGTTCATCGGCACCGCGGTGATGATCGCGTGGGTGATGGTCTATGCCGCGCGTGTGAAAAAGAATCCGAAAATCAGCATCGTTTACGACCTCGATCGTTCGCGCGATCTCAGCGCGTGGAAGTCGGACGGCGAAGCGGAGCCGTGGACCGGACGCCGCACCGCGGTGCTGCTGCTGTTCCTCGCGAGCATGGCCATTCTGATCTGGGGCATCCTCGAGAAGCAGTGGTTCATCGAAGAGATTGGCGCCCTGTTCCTCGCGATGGGATTGCTGATGGGCGTCGTGGCCGGCTTGCGCGGCGACGACGTCGCCAAGCATTTCGTCACCGGCGCGAAGGATATGGTCAGCGTTGCGCTGATCATCGCGTGCGGCCGCGCACTACTGATCATCGCGCGTGAAAGCGCAGTGCTCGACACGATGCTGTACTACAGCGCGAACGTCGTCGCACCGCTGCCGCCGATCGTCGCCGCGCAGGTGATGTTCGTCGTCCAGGCCGTGATCAACTTCTTCCTCCACTCCGGCACCGCCCAAGCCGCGCTCACGATGCCGGTCATGACTCCGCTCGCGGATCTCGTCGGCGTCACGCGACAGACCACCGTCTACGCGTTCCAGCTCTGCGAGTTCGTCAATCCGATCCTCCCGACGTCCGCCGTCACGATGGGCGTCCTCGGCATGGCCCGCATTCCGTGGGAGAAGTGGGCGCGCTGGTTCTTCCCGCTCATGATCGTGTTGATCATCCTGAGCCTTCTGCTGCTCATCCCGCCCGTGCTGATGCACTGGGGGCCGTTCTGATGCTCGACCGCATCATCCCGCCGATCGACCGCATCGAGCAGGTGATGGTGCGGCTTCCGTTCGTGAAGCCGTTCTCCATCAGCTCCGCGACGTGGACGTCGAAGGAAGCGCTGCTGCTGCGCATCGAGTCCGAAGGCGTGACGGCGTGGGGCGAGTGCGTCGCGGATCCCGATCCGTACTACGCGTCCGAAACGACGCTCACCGCGGAGCACATCATCCGCGACTTTCTCCTGCCGCTCGTTGAGCCGGGCATCACGATGTCCGCGCTCGAGCAGCGATTCCGCCGCGTGCGCGGACACGGCATGGCCAAAGCCACAATCGAGAACGCGCTCTTCGATCTCATCGCGAAGCGCGAAGGCCTTCCGCTGCACGTGCTCCTCGGCTACTCCGCACGCCCGATTCCGTCGGGCATCAGCATCGGCATTCAGGATTCCGCAGAGGAGTTGCTCGATGCGGTGGGCGAGGCGGTGGCGAGCGGCTATCACCGCGTGAAGATGAAGATCCGCCGCGGCTGCGACATCGATCGCGTCGCCGCGGTGCGCGAGCGCTTTCCCGACATCGCGCTGATGGCCGATGCAAACGGCGACTACTCGCTCGACGACGCGGCGCATCTCCGTCAGCTCGACGCGTTCAGCCTGACGATGATCGAGCAGCCGCTGTCGTACAGCGACATCTACGAACACTCGCTGTTGCAGAAAGAGCTCGCGACGCCACTCTGCCTCGACGAATCGATTCACACACTCGCCGACGCGCGCGCAGCCATCGACCTCAATGCGTGTCGCGTGATCAACGTCAAACAAGGCCGCGTCGGCGGACTCGCCGAGGCGCTGCGCATCTCGGACTACGCCGCGTCGAAGGGCGTGCCGGTCTGGTCGGGCGGCATGGACGAAACCGGCATCGGCCGCGCGGTGAACATCCACTTGCAGACCGCGCCGTTCTTCCTCATCCCCGGCGACACATCCGAGACCTCGCGCTACTTCACGCGCGACATCGTGACGCCGTCCGTCGTCCTCGCCGCCGACGGCTTCATCGCCGTCCCGCGTGGCCCAGGCATCGGCGTGCAGATCGACAACGACGCGTTGAAGCACTTCACGCTCGATGTGAAGCGTCTGCGCTGAGCGCGATCAGAACGCGCGTCCCTGAATCCAGCCCTTGCCGATCGGCACGAACGTGCGCGCGTCGACGTCGACCGCGACGATGTACGCACCGGTCGAACCTGCGTGTCGTCCGCGCGCGTACGTGACGGGTGGCGTGAGGTTCGTCGCGAACTGATACAGCGATTCGAGAGACGCGGTCAGTTTCTCGCGCGTGACGTCGCGGCCTGCGCGTTTGAGCCCTTCGAGAAAGACTCGCGACATCGCCAGCGTGGCCATGGTCGCGGGGAGTTGCGTTCGGGGGAGGCGATGGCGATCGAGAAACGCTGCGAGTTCGCGCCGCGCGTCGTCCGTGCAATCGCTCGGCAGTGACGGGACGGCAAAGAAAATGTGGCCGCGAAACGACGGGCCGGCATCGAGCAGTGCCGCGGGTGCGCTCGCTCCCGCGATGAGCACGCGCGGACGCCACGACGACTCTGCGATGCGTCGAAGGATCGTGGAGGTGTCGACGTCCGGGCCGACGAGCAGGAGCACGTCGTCGTCGCGTTGCGCAGTGATCGTGTCCCACTCGTCCGTGCGCCGCAGCGTGTGCGTCGCGGGGCCGAAGTGCTCGCGCAATGCGGCGGCCTGACTCTCGGCGTCGGAGAAAAGGAAGAACGCCGACCGCGGCGCGGAGTCGAAGGGCAGCGGCGTGATGAGCGGAATGCTTTCGTCGGAGTGCGGTGCGGTGCTGCCGAGGATGGCGAAGGCTTCGTCGGTGACTTCGCGCAGCTGCAACGTGCGACCGTGGACGCCACCGGCTGCATTCACATCCGCGAAGAACGCTTCGAGAATCGGACGCGCGCGAGGATCGAGCGTGGCGACGCTCAACGTCGTCTCGGTGACGCCGGGCTGCGGCTCGTTGTCGAGACGCTTCAAGTAGGCGAGGAGATCGGCGAGATCCGCGTCCGCCATTTGATAGCGCGGCATGACCGGCGACAAACGATTGCCGCCCGAGTCGATACCGAGTCGCACGGCGCGCGCGAACGACGTCTCGTCGTAGCGCGGACGGCGGCGTCCGCGACCATCGGGCGGCACGAGGATGTTCGAGAGAGCGCTCCAGCGAACGATCGCGGGCTCGACGCTCCCTTCGGTCACGCC
>DASVNL010000877.1:0-1918 GCA_036383875.1 Thermoanaerobaculia bacterium | reverse complement strand
GTCGGACTCGCCGGATCCGGTCGCGCCGGACGGCAACATCACCTACACCGTGACGGTCGCCAACGCGGGACCGGACACCGCGCCGAACATTTCGCTGAACGCGTTCGGCGGGAACAATCTCCGCTTCGTGTCCGCCTCCGTCCCGGCCGGATGGAACTGCACGCTTCCCGCACCGAACGCACAGACGCCGGGATGGAACTGCATGTTGCCGGCAGGCCTGGCCAACGGTGCGAGCTCGGTGCTCACCTTCGTCCTGAACGCCTCCGCGGATCTCAACGGCATCAACGACGGCACGATCCTCTTCGGCTTCAGCGCCAACAGCAGCGTCTCCGATCCGAACAATCTGAACAACAGCGAGACCGAGAGCACGGCGTACGTCGCAGCGGACGCGGACATGAACATCACCGCAACCGACTCGCCCGATCCGGTCGTGCCGGATGGCGACATCACGTACACCGTGACGGTCACGAACCAGGGCCCCGACGCCGCACCGAACGCGAAGATGACGGTCGTCGGCAACGGCGGTCAGACGCGCTTCGTCTCGGGCACCACACCTTCCGGCTGGTCGTGCTCGTACCCGGCAGCCGGGACGTTGATCAACGTCGCGGGCTACCAGTGCACGCACCCGTCGTTCGCAAGCGGTGCGAGCTCGGTCTTCACCATCGTCACGGATGCGAGCGATGACCTGCATCCGAACAGCGATCACAACATCACGCAGGCGTTCAGCACGCAGTCGGACGTCGCCGATCCGGACGGCACGGACAACACCGTCACCGTCACGACGGCGTACGACGTCCCGAACGCGAACCTCGTCGTGTCGAACAGCGACTCGCCGGATCCGGCGACGCAGGGCGGCACGATCTCGTACGTGCAGTCGATCACGAACAACGGTCCCGACACGGCCACGAACACGACGTTCACGCAGTCCGTCCCCGCCGGCACGACGTTCCAGTCGTTCACCGCGCCGGGTGGCTGGTCGTGCACGACGCCGGCAGTCGGCGGCACGGGCGCAATCAACTGCTCGGTCGCAGCGCTGGCCAACGGCGGCACCGGCACGTTCACGCTCGCCGTCACCGTCACAGGCACCGGCACGATCACCAGCACGGTGACGGGCAGCAGCGACGCGAGCGACTCAGTCCCCGGAGACAACACCGCCACCGCGACGACGACGGTCCCGTCGCCGATCACCGCGGACATGAGCATCACGAAGACGACGACCGCGACGTCCGCGCCGATCGGCAGCACGTTCTCGTACACGATCGTCGTGACGAACAACGGCCCCGACGCCGCGACGAGCGTCGTCATGACGGACACGCTGCCGGCATCGCTGCTCTTCCGCTCGATCACGCAGCCGTCGCCGTTCACCTGCACGACGCCCGCAGTCGGCGCGACCGGCACCATCACCTGCACCGCGGCCTCGCTCGCGAACGGCGCGTCGCGTACGTTCACGCTCGTCGTCGAAGTCGCATCCGGCGCGACCGGCTCCATCGTCAACTCGGCCTCGGTCACGAGCGCCGCAACCGACGGCAACAGCGGCAACTCCGGCTCGAACGCCACCGGCGTCACCGCGGCTCCGGCCAGCGCGGACATCTCGATCGTGAAGTCGACGAACTCGAATCAGGCCGTCACCGGCACGACGATCACCTACACGATCCTCGTCTCGAACGCCGGCCCCTCGCCCGCGACGAACGTCATCGTCACGGATGACCTGCCCACCGGCCTCACGTTCCTCGACGTCACGCCGTCGCAAGGCACCTGCAACGCCGCCGACCCGGTCTCGTGCAACCTCGGCACGATCCTCAGCGGCGCCAACGCCACGATCACGCTCCGCGCGACCGTGACCGCAACGACGGGCACTGTCGCCAACACGGCCTCCGTGACGTCGACGGAAGGCGGCGGCGATTCGTCCACGACCCCG
>DASVNL010000876.1:0-13061 GCA_036383875.1 Thermoanaerobaculia bacterium | reverse complement strand
TGACGCGCAGCGAATCGCATCGCGCAGTCGGCTCGTCGCAGCTCGAATCAGCGGCGCAGTCCGCGTTGCAGGAAGTCGTCGATGCCGAAGTCGCGAAACCACGCGCGACCGTGCAAACGGGCGCGGCGCCGCTGGCGCCCGATCACAACGTGCCGTCGGGCATGATCTGGCCGCCGGTCGAAGGTCGCGTGCGACTGCTCGATGCCTGCTCGACGCCGTTCACGCCGCGCGAGACGTCGCACGGCGACTGGATCGGCGAGACCGACGGCTGGCGCTTTCACTCGCCGCGACGCGCGACATACGCCGACCCCGAGCTCGGACGCCGCGCGCTCATCGAGTGGTCGCGCTTGCACGCGAGCGGGCAGCGCTGGTTCTCATCGCCGCGCGTCGTGGTGCTCGCCGCGACGGGCGACGGTGCGTGGCGGCTCTGGCAGATCGTGAAGGTCGAGCGATCGCTGCGCGACGATCTCGTCGACGGTGCCGCGGACAGCTCGCCGCAAGGATTGCTTCGACGTTTGCTCGATGCCGGACGGTTGCTGTTCGCGGCAACCGAGTCACTCGCGCTGGCACCGTGCAGATTGCCGATCAGCGTCGACACGGTCGGCGCGTCGAACGGACTGCCGCTGTACGTCGGATTGCTTCCCGATCCGTTCCTCGTGCGAAGCGCACGGCCGATCCCGCACGATCATCGGACGACGCTGCTGCGTCGCGAGTTGAGCGCACTTGCTGCGACGGAGTTGCGCCGCTTCGATGGTGCGTCGTTCCCGACGCTGCGCACGATTCAACGCGACGGCGATTCCGCCGCGGTGATCGCGGCGCTCGAAGACGTGCTCAGTGACGCGGGGTTGAGCTACTCGAGCTTCAGCACCACGTCGTCGACGTAGGCGTCGAATGGGACGTTGACCGGCGTGGTCTTCGACGCGAAGACGATGAGCGCGCTCTTTGCGGCGCCACCGAGGCGGAACGAGTTCGTGTCGCGCCGCCAGTTTTCGGTGCCGTTCGGGAAGTACTGCTTGGTGAATCGCAGGACGTACGGACCCGTGCAGTCTTCCGTGTCGAGGTCGAACACCGAGACCTGCATCAAGCCGCCGGACGGCATCATCGCGTAAGCGAAGCTGAACGCGTAGACCGCGGCCGGCGTGACGTTGACGCACTGCAAAAGCTGCATGCCGGGTCCGGCGAGCGCGGTGTTGCGCAGACGCAGCGAGCCCGAGCCCGGATTCCCGTTCGCGTCGAGCGAGCTCCACGTCGTCGAGCCGACGCCATTCGGAAAGCGATCCTGCCAGCCCCAGTTCGACAAGTCCGTCGCGAACGTGCCGTTCTTCACGACGCCCGTCTCGATGATCGGCACTTCGATGCGACCGAGTTGCGTGACGCTGAAGTCGAGTCCCGCGACGCGCACCACCGCGGTGCGCGGATTCGTGCTGCTGTTCGGCTGCACGGTGATCTTCACGTCGGTCGTGGTCTCGTCGGCGAAGACGATCCAGTCGACGGGCGAGAATGCGTTCCACGACGTGCATCCCGCGGACGGCGTGACGGTGATGTGTCCGCCGATGAGTCCCGTGTCCGAGATCGGATTGGCGTAGCCGATCGACAGCGAGAACGAGCACGGCGGCGCCGGGCTGCGCACCGCACGCTGCCGTTGCCCCTCGGCGAACGGAGCAACCGCGAGAAATGCGAGAGCGAGCGATACGCCGAGGAATCGATTCATGGGGACGATGTGTGCGCGGATCGCGCCTAACGGACGAACGAAGACGACGACAGCCAGTTCTTGTCCGGGTAGTACGCGAACACCGGGCTGCCGCCGCGCACCGTGTCGATGATCTTGCGCGCGACTTCGCTGCGCACCGCGGGGCATCCCCAGCTACGGCCGAGACGTCCGAGGGCGCGGATCGCGGCGCGGGAAACGTATGGGGCTCCATGCATCACGATCGCGCGATCCATGGCCATGTCGTTGATCCCTTCCTCGAGACCCTTGAGGCGCAGCGAGTAGCCGTTCGAGCCGACGTACGTGTCGGCGGTGACGAACAGGCCGAGGCTCGTGGCCAGGCTGCCGGGGCTGTTGGAGAAAAAGTTCGCGAGATTGCCGCCGCTGTTCTTGCCGTGCGCGACGAGCTCGCGGAACAACAGCTTGCGCGTGTCGAGGTCGAAGACGAAGAGGCGGGGTTGCGTGGAGGGAAGCGAGTAGTCGATGACGGTGAGCAGATCGCGGCGCTTGACCAGACCCTTTTCCGCGGCGCAGCCGGTGGCGTTGAGTGCCATCCGAAGAACGTTGGCCTTCAGACCGGGCGCCTGGCGCAGCAGCAAAGGCATCAGCTTTTCGGCTGACTTGGCGCCGCAGCGAGGCGTTTCCGCGCGCAGCATCGGCGCGGCGAGGATCACGAGGACGAGTGCCAGGAACAATCGCTTCATTCAGAGTTTCCAGAGACTTGGGATCGATCTACTGACGCCGACGGAGGGACGAAACTCCGGACGGCGACGGGGCATGGTAGCAAATAAGACCAAAAATGGCGCTACGTCCCCTGCTTCTCTCTCGTAGCGCGCCAAGCCAGGAAGAAGAGGAACGCGAACACGAGATCCGCGACCCCTGCCACCAGGACAGGCGTTGCCACGCGGCCTCGAACATACAAAACCACGACGGCGATTCCGAACGAGAGCTTTTCCAGACTCGCCACGGGCATCACCGGGCGGAACCGTCGCGGGTCACGCGCGATGACCAGGAAGAGGATCTGCCACGCCAGCGCGACGCCGGTGAAGCCGTAGAAGTTCTCCGGATGCGTGATCGGCGGCGGGAAGTCGCGGCCGATGCGCTCCTCGAGAAAGTAGTTCGGGACGAGCACCAGGATCCCGAGAATCGCCGCGACGATGAACACCCATTTCGCGAAGTTCATGCGAAATGCTAGCAGGCGGACGCGACTTGAACCGACACGACGCGAGCCCCGATCGCTGCTAGTGTTTACGCATGCATCGCGTCACCTGCATCTCGTGCGGCCAACCCTTCGACGCCACGACGGCGCCGGATTGCGATTGCCTGCAGCCCGTGCGCAGCGTCCGCTGTCCGCACTGCGCCGCCTGTCTCTGTCGCAATGCGCAAGCGCTCGAGAAGTTCTGGGAGAACGCGACGCCGGAGCTGTGGGCGCGACGCCGCCTCGCTGCATCGGCGTCGAGCGAACCGGCCCAGGCGACGCTCACGCGTCCGCTCATTCTCTTCGCCGACGACGATCCCACAAGCCGCGCGATCGCCACCCGCGTGATTCAGTCCCTCGGCTTCGGGGTCATCGTCGCGGTGAACGGCGAAGAAGCGCTCGCGAAAGCGCGCGAGCATCACCCCGAGCTGATCATCACCGACGCGCTGATGCCGCGACTCGACGGCCGCGAAATGTCGCGCATCGTGAAGAGCGAGATCCCGAACACGAAGGTCGTGGTCATCACGTCGGTGTACAAAGACGCGCGCTACAAGTACGAGGCGCTGCGCGATTTCCGCGTCGACGACTATCTGAAGAAACCGGTGAATCCCGCGGAGTTGCGCGACGTGATCCTCAAGCACCTCAAGTAGGGCGCATACTCAGCGGCATGATCGCAACGAGAGTGTGGAACGCCCTCTCACCCGTGGCGAACATCTGGACCTTCGCCGCGCTGTTCATCGTCGCCGTGCTCTTCACGAGATTCGGCTTCAAGCCGCAAGGCTTGCACTATCCGGAGCACACGCTCGACGGGCGGCACTTCGGATTCTGGCCCGCCGACGTGCACGGGATCCTCGAGCGCTTCGACAAAGCGAAACAACTCGACACGTATCTCGAACAGGAGTGGAAGCTCGACCTCGTCTTTCCGTTGATCTACTGCGGCATGCTCGCCGTCGGGATCGTGGCCGTTGGCAATCGCGTGCACGCGCCGCACTGGCTGATCTGGTTGCCGCTCGTCACGGCGATCGCGGACTACGTCGAAAACTTCAACGCGATCTGGTTGATCCGCAGCTATCAGGCGACGCAGACGACGCCCGATGCGCTCGCGAAGCTCGCGGCCATCGCGTCGCGCGTGAAGTGGGATGGCTTGTGGCTTTCGGCGATCGCGCTGGTGTGGCTGCTCGCGTGCTGGGGCATCCGCGCGATGAACCCTACAACTCCCTGAGCCGCTTCTCGACGCGCGCGTACTCCTGCTCGAGCCGCCGGACGAGGTCCGGTGCGCCGTCGCGCACGCCGCTGCGGCCGAGGGTTTCGAGATCCTGACAGAGCGCGTGGAGCGTCATCGCGCCGACGTTGCCCGATCCGCTCTTCAGTCCGTGCGCGGCATCCGCCATCGCGTGCGCGTCATCGCGTGACAGCGCCTCGCGAATCGCGAGGAGGCGATGCGGAGCGTCGTCGAGATAGAGCTGCGCGAGCTCGCGAATGAAACTCTCGTCGCCGCCGGCCAGCTCGCGCAACGTCGCGAGCGTCGACTCGTCGAGCGGCGGCGCGTCGTTCGACGGCGGCTCCGCCGGGACGTACTGGTTCAGCACGCGCACGAGCTCGGACTCGATGATCGGCTTCGAGAGGTAGTCGTCCATCCCCGCTTCGAGACAACGTTCGCGATCGCCCGCGAGTGCGTTCGCAGTCAGCGCGATGATCGGCACTTCGACACCGCGACGGCGCATCTCGCGCGTCGCCGCGAAGCCGTCCATCTCCGGCATCTGCACGTCCATCAACACGAGCACGTAACCACCGCGACTCACCGCCTCCACCGCTTCGACGCCATTCGCAACCGCGTCGGCTGAGAATCCGAGTCGCGCGAGTTGTCGCAGCGCGACCTTTTGATTGACCGCGTTGTCTTCCGCGATGAGCAGTCGCACGTCATTGCGAATCTCCGCCGCCGGTTTGCGCGCCGCCGTCTCCTGCTCCCCGCGCTCGACTTCGCCGGCGAGCGCGCTCGCGATTGCATCGAACAGTGCGGACTGCTTCACCGGCTTCGTGAGGCACGAGTCGATGCCGATGACGCGCATGATCGGCGCTTCGACGCGACTGGCCATCGACGTGAGGATGATGATGTGCGTCGCCTCGAGCACGCGGTCGCACTTGATGAGTCGCGACAACACCATGCCGTTCATGCCCGGCAGGTTCATGTCGCTGATGACGAGGTCGTACGGCCGCTCCTCGCTCACCGCATCGCGCAGTTTCGCGAGCGCTTCCTGCCCGGTCGCCGCTTCGTCCGTCGCCATCTTCCAACCGGCGAGGTTGTGGCGGATCAATCGGCGATTAGTCGAGTTGTCGTCGACGATGAGCACGCGCGCGTGGCTCAGCGACGCGAGCGAGATTTCGCGCGATCGCTCGTCGATGCCTTCGCCGAGCGGAAGGTCGAAGCGGAATGTCGAGCCCTGCTCTTCCTTCGACTCCGCGACCATGGTGCCGCCCATCGCCTCGACGATCTGTTTCGAGATCGCGAGGCCGAGGCCTGTGCCGCCGAACTTGCGTGTCGTCGAGGCGTCGGCCTGCGTGAACGGCTTGAAGAGCTGAGGCAGCACGTCCTCCGCGATGCCGATGCCGGTGTCGCGCACTTCGAAGCGCACGATGAGTGTCGGGCCGCGACGCTCGTGCAGATCGACGTGCAACACGACTTCGCCGCGCGACGTGAACTTGATCGCGTTGCCGACGAGGTTCGTCAGCACCTGGCGAATGCGACCGGCATCGCCGCGCATCGAGCGCGGGAGGTTGTGATCGAAGAACGCGCCGAGGGCCAGGCCTTTGTGATGCGCGGACTCGCTGAAGAGATCGATGATCGACTCGATCGCCGGACGCAGCTCGAAGTCGTGCGGCTCGACGGCGAGCTTGCCGGCTTCGAGTTTCGAGAAGTCGAGCACGTCGTTGATCACGGTGAGCAACGCGTCCGCGCTCGTCCGCACGGTCTGCGCGAGCTCGCGCTGGTTCTCGTCGAGCTTCGTATCGAGGAGCAGTCCGCTCATCCCGATGATGGCGTTCATCGGCGTGCGGATCTCATGGCTCATGTTGGCCAGAAACTGCGACCGCACTTCCGCCGCACGAACCGCTGCGACGCGCGCCTCTTCCGATGCACGCGCGAGCTCGCGACTCAGTCGCTGATCGCGCATCACGATCCAGAAGACGATCGCGAGCAACGCGAAGTCGATGATGCCGCCGACGACGAGGATCGCATGCGAGTTGCGCGTCTTTTCTGCGGTCTCGGCGTTGCGGCTCGTGAGGAGCTCGCGCTCGTGCGACTCCATCGTCCGGATGACCGCGCGCACGCGATCCATGGCCGCTTTGCCTTCGCCGCGCAACGCGAGCAGACGCGCCGCTTCGAATCCCTCGCGCTCGCGCGTCGCGATCGCGCGCTTCATGTACGCGAGCTTCGCCGCGACGGCGACGCGTAACAACGTCACGCGCTGCGACTGCGTCGGATTGTCGGCGACGAGTCGCGCAAGGCGATCGAGCTCGGTCGCGATCGGCCCGTCCATCGCGAGCGAGTCGGTGGCATACGTCGGCAAGCCGGTGACGACGAACGCGCGCTGCGAGGTCTCTGCGGTCTCGACGTTCGCGAGGATCTGCCGCAACGTCGAGATCACTTCATGCGTGTGCGCGACGAGCCGGCTGGATTCGAGCAACGCTTCGCTGCCGCGAAACGACACGAACACGATGGCGATGACCAGCGCCAACGCAATCGCGAAGCCGGCAAACACTCGTCGTGACGAACCCATGAAGGATGACCTCGCGAAACGTATCTGCTGGTGATTACGTGGCGGTTACCTTCCGCGCCGTGACTGCCTTGATGATCTCGTCCGCGCGCATCGTGGGCAGCCGTCGTTCATAACCCCACAATCCATCGAGCCACTCGGTTCCCGTCGTCTTCTCCTGCCCCTCGGCGATCATCCGCAATGCTTCAACGATGCCCGGTACGACGTACGTGTGTCCGCGCGCATCGCGCGGCGGATCCCACAACCAGTCTTGATTCGTGCCGAGGTCGGTGCGCGCCTGCGTGAACATGCGGCCGAGCGCGCGGAGACGATGGACGACGGCGAGCAGGCCGCACGTCGCGAAGAACGAATACGGTTCGAGCGATGCGATGCGTTTCGCGAACGACGCGTCGTCGCGATGCGTGCTGATCGCGCCGGGCGTGAGCTCAGACGTGACCTTCGCGCTCGACACGATCGCGTGCGGACGCAGATCGATGAAGCCGTTCACGGCCATCTGGAACGACTGGAACTCGTCGAGCGAAACAGCGCCGTCGAGTTTCGCGTGTCCTTCTTCGAACAGCTTCTGCAGCGAGTCGTCGGTCGTGACGACGTCGCCGAGCGGCGCGATCCAATAACCCGTGCGCGCGATCGTCGCGCCGCTTTCGTCTTCGACGAGGATCGGCGAACCGAGCGACGGAATCGCGAACACCGCGTCGAGCACGACTTTCAACACGGCGAGATGCGCTTCGTCGCGCGCGCCGAACTGGCCGGGATCGATGAGCGGCTTGATCGCGAGCAACTGGCCCGGTTTGTCGGCGGTGACCAGCGTGCGCAGATCGCGCGCGAGTGAGTCGACGTCCCACGACTCGACATCGCGGAACGTGAGCGCGCGCGAGTTTTCGAGGAAGAAGCGCCGCGCGTGGAACGAGTCGTCGGGATACTCCTCGATCGCTTCGACGTCGAGCGTGCGCAGGCGATGCAGGAGGATCAGCAGCCCGAGCGTGTGCAGCTCAGCCTGATGTTTCGCGGAGCCGAGGTCCTGGAGCGCGAGCGGATCGATGCCGCTGAGTTGCGCGTCGAGGAGCGAGCGCTGATAGAGAAAGTCGAAGACCTGCTTCGAATTCGCGGTCTCCGTGTAAAAGCAAACGTAGTCGGTGAACCACGGGACGTTCGGATCGTCGCCGAGAACGCCGACCGTCGCGAGCACGTGTCCGAGCTCGGAGACCGACGCGACTTTCATCACGCGATAGAGCGCGTCCGCGTTCGCGACGCTGAACAGACCGTTCTCGCCGCTGCGGATCACCCACGACGGACGCAGGCTTTCGCCGCGCTTGAAGTACAGCGGCTTCGACTTCGTCACGTTCGCGATGCGCAGCGTGGTCGGCTTGAAGAGCTGTACGTCCTGCTTGCGCTCGCGCGCGCCGCGGAACAACTCGTGCGGCGCGTTGCGCAGCTTCTCGACGATCGCGCCGTGCAGCGGCACCGCGATGCGCATCTTCACTTCGTCGATGCCGATCGCGGCCGCGGTCACGAGCATGTGCACGTGACGCTCGGCGTATTTCTTCGTGAGGTGCTCGGCCTCGATGTGCTTCGTGCGAAGGAACTCGTCGCGCGCGGCGTGCGCGAAGCCGAGGCGGATCGCGGTGCTGCCGTCGGACGTTTCGTCGTACATCCCGCCCACGCCGGTCGTGTGTGCGACGAGCACGCGCGCGTGCCATTCGCTGTCGACGGCGGCGAGGTCATCGGCGAACGTGCTCTCGAACGCATCGCGCACGGCGTCGACGAATTGCGCGTCGAGTCCGAGCTCGCGTGCAACGGTCGCGAGGCCGCCGGTCTGGTACGCGATGATGCTCGGCAGCGGAAAGCCGAGGATGACGGAGCGATACGGTTTCGGACCGTAGTCGCGGAGTCGCGAGAGACGATCGTCGAGGAACGACGTGATCGGACGCGACGCGCGGACGTGGCGCATCAGGCCCTCGCCGATCGCTTCCTTGCTCATCGTGCGATCGACGCCGGCGATCTGCAGGAACTCGTCGACGGCGGCAGCGCGCGATGCGTTGTCGGCACCGGTGACGATCTCGAGTCCGGGCACCGGCTTCATCTCGAATTTCGAGACGGCGATGTAGACGCCGCCCGGCGAGACGAAGCCGTGCTCGAAGTGACGCGGTGCGATGTTGGCGCCCCAGCGCGTGCGCGTGAATCGCTTCAGTCGCGACTCGAACGAACGCACTTCTTCATCGGAGCGGCCGGTGACGATCAGCACCGGGACGTCGTCCACGGTCGCGGGCGGCGCGATGCTCATCATCTCTTCGAACATCGCGACCATCTGCAATGCGGCCGCGCCGCCGACGGCGCCGGTGCCGCCGATCAGGACGTGCACATCGCGGTAATGCTTTCCGGAACGCGCGGCCGCGGTGAGACGCGGCCCGAAGCGGCTTTTCTTGAAACGCATGTGTGGGGTGAAGGATATATCGCGGTCAGCCGCCCGCGAGACGCAGCGTGCAATCCCACTCCCGGCCGCCGTCGTCGCAGCGAATTTTCAGATCGAGCGGATCGACGGACGTGATCTCGACGCCGTCGGCCGGGACCACGCCGCGCGCCGCGATGACCTTGCGTTTCGGACCGGCGAGCTCCTTCACGAGATGCGCGAAGCCGCGGCCGGTCTCGCAACTCTGCAGGACGATCGTCGCATCGGGCGCGAGGCGATCGAGGAACGCTTTCAGTCGCGCGCGATCGCTGGCGTCGAGCGTTCGCGACTTGCCGCCCGCGAAGTGCATCGAGAACGGATCGCCGTGCGCGGAAAGAACGAGCAGCTTCGCGCCGTCGACATCGATGCGGAACAGCGCGTCGTCCGTCGCGATCTGTTCGTGCAGGTCGATCGTGTAGCGCGTCGCGAGTCGCGCGCGGAGCTCGCGCTGGTGGTGCGTGTAGAACACGCGGCGGAACCACGTCCGCTCTTTCGGATAGACGAAGACAGCCCGGTCACGCGCATACGCGGCGGCGGACGCGAAGAGACAAACGGCGAGCACGATGCGCGCGCGCATGGGGAACCCGAAATTGGACGAGACGGATTGTACGCCTCAGGGCATCGTCAACTGTTCGCGCGTGCGAGGAAGCTGTTCACCTCGACGTTCGACGAGTTCGCGCCGTTCGCGCCCTGCGGAATCGCGAGGAGTGAGAACTGCGAGATCACGTTGGGCCGGAACACGAGGCAATGCGTCGAGCCGCCGAACTGGAAGTAGCCGATCTGATCGCCCTTGTTGACGTGCTGCCCAACCTCGAGCGGCGTCCCATCCTCGCGGATGAGCGCACACGACGAAACCTCGGCCATCCCGATCGGGCTCATGGCCACGAGTCCGATCGCGGGATTGTCGGCTTCAATGAAGATCAGTGCGCGTGTCGCGACGTGCGCGATGTAGCCCTGCGAGTTGTTCGGCCCCGCTTCGTCGAATCCTTCCGACGCCGCTTCCGCGTAATACGTACCTGGCACCTGGTCGAACGTCACGATCGTGCCCGACACCGGCGCGTGCCAGCGGTGATATTTCTCCGCACTGAGAAACGCCTGATAAACCGTCCCGCCGATGAACTGCTCGACGTGATGTCCATTGAGCATTTGCCGCAATGAATACGGCTGCGATTTGAGCCAGAACGTGTCGGTCTCTTTGACGTTGGTCTGAATCGCAAACGGCGCGGACTCGCACGCGCTCACAATGACGCTGGGATCGTCGGGACTGGCGATTGGACGCTGGCCAGGCTTGAACTGGCGGATGAAGAAGTCGTTCCAGCTCTTGAAGCCGAGAAAGGGCTTAGAGGGATCGGTGACAAACGCGTCGAGGTCGATGGCCTGCTGCGCCTCGGGGCTGAACCAGCCGTCCGGACCTTCATTGAGGACATAGCACGAGTCCTCGGTGTCGAGATACTCCGTCCACACCTTGAGGACCTTCTTGAACATCGCATTGACCTTCTCCATCGTGAAGGCCGAAAGCCCCGCGGGCGTGATCATCGGAAAGTCGAGGATCGCGTTGATCGGGAAGCCGACCATCTCGGTGGTGTTGAACGTCGGCGCGGTGCTGAGGACGTGATTGATGATCACGAGCATCTGCTCGTAGTTCTTGATCTTCACGTCGCCGCTGCCGGGAGGCGGCGGAAAGACCGGCTGCTGCTCGAACATCAGCGTGAAGTTCATGAGCATGACCGGATCGCTCTCGATCATGTGCCGGAACTCTTCCATCACCGGATGGAACGGTTTCTTGCGCGACTCCGCCTCGGCGATGGTCTTCGCGAGCCATTCATTGAGGACGTGGGGATCGAGAGGGAGCCAGCCACCGAGACGGGCGGTGAGGGAAATGGAAGTCGTATCCGACGTGTCGCGCATGACCGATCTCCTCCTGGCGCACGAGCAGTGCTCGCGCCGCGGCAATCAAGTTGTGGGTATTAGACGGACCGGAATTTGTCCATCAGTATAGCCTTGCCGCCTGGGGAGTCAACACCCGGGCTCAGGCAGAAAACGAAAAGGAGGCCGGACGGCCTCCCCACCATGAATGTATACAACACGGGGG
The DNA here is from genome assembly GCA_036383875.1 of Thermoanaerobaculia bacterium. Lineage (GTDB taxonomy): Bacteria > Acidobacteriota > Thermoanaerobaculia > Gp7-AA8 > Gp7-AA8 > QHVT01. The sequence continues at coordinate 1,844 of DASVNL010000876.1, read as the reverse complement.
GACTTGCGGCAAGCCCCAGTGCGGAACGTAGCATCGCCGTCCTTATCGAAAACGGGAGGGACACGATGACTGAAGCGCAAACGTATTACCACGGCACAAAAGCCGACCTGAACGTGGGCGACCTGATTGCACCGGGATATTCGTCCAACTACGGCAAACGAAATCAGGCGAATTTCGTTTATTTGAGCGCCACACTGGACGCCGCGATCTGGGGAGCGGAGCTAGCCGTTGGCGAAGGTCGCGGCAGGATCTACATCGTGGAACCCACGGGGCCCATTGAAGACGATCCGAACCTGACCAATAAACGATTTCCCGGAAATCCCACAAAGTCCTACCGCTCGCGCAGTCCGTTTCGCGTCATTGGCGAAATTACGGACTGGCAGGGTCACTCCCCGGAACGTCTCAAGGAAATGCGCGATCACCTCGAAGACCTCAAGCGACGCGGCATTGAGGCCATTGAAGAATGATCAACGCACTTTGTAGCGCAGGTGCGTCACGCCGACGCCTTTGAACACAGTGGGATTGCCCAGCTTGAGCGGCCCGTTGGCGAGGTCGCCAAAGAGCGAAATGCCCGAACCGAGCAGGACCGCCGCGACATCGACGTGGATTTCGTCAAGGAGTCCGGCGGCCAGCAACTGCTGGATCGTGTCGGCGCCGTGGACTCCGACCGACTTTTCGCCGGCCGCCGCTTTGGCCTGCTTGACTGCGCTTTCGAGGCCGTCGGTCACGAAGTGGACGGTTGAATCAGGCCGCGGCCAGCCTTCGGGGATGTTGTGCGTCAGGACGAATGCCGGACCCCACGCGTGATTTCCACCCCAGCCTTGTGCGACGTCGAACGTGCGCCGGCCGGTGAGGACGGCACCGAGCTCCGACCAGAGGCCCCGCAGATGTTCCGCGCTCCCCTCGGACACTTTGAACGTCATCGGGTCCGAACCGCCGGTGTGAAATTCGACGTCGCCCGAGGAGAAGTACCAGTCGAAGACTTCGGCGACACCGTCGTTGGCGTCGGCGACGAAGCCGTCGAGAGACATGGACATGATTGCGACGAGCTTTGCCATGCCTCATTTTCCTTCAAGAGCTGCGCCGCCCGAAGGCGGCGCAGCTCCTTTGTGGGAAAACTAGCGATCGTTGCTCAGCTCGACGAACTCGTAGATGAAGTTGCCGGTGCCGAGGGCGTCGGAGAACTCGCTGATGAAGACGCCTTTGTTGCACGGCGCGGGCGCGCCGGTGCCGGGGTTCCCGGTCGATGACGCGGCGCGCGTCCAGCTCGTGGAGAGATTCGCGGCGGCGCAACCGTTCGTGCGACGCAGCGACTCGCCACCGGCCGTGGCCATCGCGACCGTCGCACCGTCGATCGTCGTCGCGGAGGCGTTGCGCAGCGTGTACGTCTCGCTGCCGTTGATCTGCGGCATCGTGTCGGCGGCGTTGATGTAGACGACGTTCGCGGCGAGCGTGACTCCCCAGAACGACTCGAACGCGGCCTTCGTCGCGTTGCGTCCGACGATCACGTAGCCGCGCGACGGAATCGTCGTCCCCGCGGGGATCGTGTACGTGAGCGACGAGTTGGCCTGCACGATCGAGTAGCCGCCGATGTTGATCGGCGTGCCGTTGTTCACCGTGACCGTCACCGTCGACGACGTGCCGATGTTGTTCGCGGCGTCGTATGCCTTCGACACGAGCGTGTGCGATGCGTTCGTCGCCGTCGTCGTGTTCCAGCTCCATGCGTACGGCGACGACGTGTCCGTCGACGCGAGCGCGCCGTCGAGCCAGAACTCGACCTTCGTCACGCCGACGTTGTCGCTCGCGTTCGCGGTGACGCTCACCGTCGCCGAAACCGTCGCGCC
>DASVNL010000875.1:0-3690 GCA_036383875.1 Thermoanaerobaculia bacterium | reverse complement strand
GCGGCGTCCATGTTCGTGACGAGCACGCGCGCGGTGGCCATCTGCGTTTTGACTTTGCCGAGGTGCGTGAGCGCGGCGAGGAGGCGATCGACGCCAATCGATGCGCCGACGGCCGGGATCGACTGCCCGAGGAAGCGCATCACGAGATCGTCGTAGCGGCCGCCGCCGAAGACGGAGCCGAACTGCGGCGCGTCGAGGAGAATCGCCTCGAAGACGGGGCCGGTGTAGTAGGCGAGTCCGCGCGCGATGGAGAGGTCGAGCGAGACGCGATCGTCTTCGTAGCCGAGCGCGTAGAGGTGATTCGAGATTTGCTCGACGACTGCGATTTGCGGCAGCGCGTTCTCGACGTTCGCGAAGAGATCGCGGAGTTGCGTGACGACGTCGCGACGTTCGCCGCGAATCGCGAGGAACTGTTCGATCTTCTCGACCTGGCCGCGCGACAGTCCGACGCCGCGGATGATGTCGCCCGACTCGTCCTTGTAGCCGTCCATCAGCTCGAGCTTCACCTTGTCGAGTCCGACTTTGTCGAGCTTGTCGAGCACGCGGAACACGCCGACCCCCTGCTCCGCCGAGATCTCACCGTACGCGAGCAACAAGTTGAGCATCGCGCGCGACGAGAAGCGGACGAGATAGCGTCCGACGCCGAGCGCGGAGAGCGTGTCGCACATCCCCGCGATGATCTCGGTATCGGCGACCTCGCTTTCGACGCCGACCGAGTCGAGGTCGAACTGCGTGAACTCGCGATAGCGGCCTTTGTCCGGCTTGTCGGCGCGCCACACGGATGCGACCTGGTAGCGTCGGAAGGGTCGCGGAAGCTGCGGATACTGCGCGATGACGCGCGCCAGCGGCACGGTCAGATCGAAGCGCAGTCCAAGGTCTTCTTTCTCGGGATTCGAGACGCGGAAGATCGACGACTGCGCTTCCTGTCCGGCGCTGCCGGAGAGGACGTCGAGAAATTCGACGGCAGGCGTCGAGAGAGGCACGAAGCCGTAAAGCTCGTAGACCCGGCGGATGGTGTCGACCATCTGCTGGCGCGCGAGCATCTGATCGGGGAGGAGATCGCGAAGACCGCGAGAGAGTCGCGGCTGGACCGTTTCAGACATGTTGGAGGGACCTCAATCCCTGAAGGGGAGATGGTACCGAGGGGCGGGTTCGAACCGCCGACCCCTGGATCCACAATCCAGTGCTCTAACCAACTGAGCTACCCCGGCACGGGAGGCGAATGATAGCGGCGTTCGGGCGGAATGCAAACCCTCGACACCACGGTCGCGTCGGGAAGAACGCGCTGTCGGGCGCGTGCATTTCTCAAATTGCCGCAAGGAGGCCGCGACGGCGATCCGTCCTGCACCGGATCGACGTCGCGGCTGGCTCGGGTGAAGCTCTCCGAAGCGGAAGGATGGTACGAGGGAGGTACGGACGGGCGCAGTTCACTATTGGACGCTAAGGGACCGCCGGCGTCTCGCCGGCTGTTTCCGCAGCGTCTCGCTGCCGGACCGGGAGGCGACGGCGGGACGCCGTCGCGACAGCCACCGAGACGGTGGCGGTCCCTCAAATCTGCGCGGAAGGCGACCGAGATCCCGTCGCGACAGCCACCGGGACGGTGGCGGTCCCTCAATCCCGCTGGACGTACTCGCGGGTTCGGGCGATGTGGACTTTGATGATCCGGCCGTCGCGCTCGAGGAGGCCGAGCTTGCGGAACTTCGCGAGGAACGCCGTGATGCGGGGGCGGGTCGTGCCGACGATCTGCGAGAGCTCCTCGTGCGACACGCGATGGTCGAGGACGAGGTAGTCGCCGTTGCCGCCGCCGAGGCGTTCGGCCATTTCGAGCAGCACCTTGGCGAGCCGCCGTTCCGACGGCATCGTCACGAGATCGAAGACCGCCATCTCGCGCTCGGTCAGTCGCGACGATAAATGTCGCGCGAGCGAGTGCGTCGCGGTGGCGCGATCGATCGCGGCGAGGAAGTTGCGGCGCGGGATCCGGCGGACCACCGACGCCTGCATCGCGATCGCGTTTTCGATGCGACGCTCATTGCCGTTGAAGCACGATTCGCCGAACACGTCGCCGGCCGTGTAGATCGCGAGGAGGCAGTCCTTGCCCGCGGCCGACGACATCGACACTTTCACCTGCCCCGACTCGATCAGATACATCGAGTCGTCTTCATCGCCCGTCGCATAAACGGGCTGATGCGCCTCGACGCGCACGCGCGCGTCCGGGCTCGCGTCGCGATCGAAAACTTCGCGAAGGGACGGTGCATGCGCATGGGCGTCTTTGGCAGGCATTGGGTCAAAGGCGCAGCGATCGTAGAGAGCGGTGATTGCTGCGTCTGTTCAGAATTGGACAACGATCTGAAGGTCGCCAATCGATCGGCTACGGCGCGCAGAAGCACGCGCATTTTCTCGCTCAGCGGCCGTGCGCAATGCATCGCGCGGCCATTGTGCGCAGTGGTCCGCACGGTGCTCGATCGTGCACAGTGCGACGATCGAAATTGCCTCGCGCGACGCGCGCGTACCTATCCTGCGCACGCATTGACACGCCCAAAAAGAAGAATGGATCTACTGAAGGTGGACGAAAAAAATTACGACGCGATCCACAAGACGTCCGCGAAAAATTCGCGCGAGTCCGTCCATTTTCCGCCAACGGTGAATCCCGCACCATCCGCGAGTCGCGCGAGCGTGGTGTCGTCGTGCTTATACGAGCTCTCTGTATGGATGGTCTCGCCTTCCGCGAATTCGACGTCGAGGTCGAGCGCGGCGATGCGCACACGTTGCGCGCGTGTCGAAACGAGATGCATTTCGATGCGGCCGAGGGTTTCGTCGTAAAACGCGCGATGGCGGAACGCCGCGACGTCGAACTGTGCACCGAGCTCGCGATTCATGCGCGTCAGCAGATTGAGATTGAACGCGGCGGTGACGCCGAGGGCGTCGTCGTACGCCGGCTCGAGAATCGATTTGGACTTGCGGAGATCGGCGCCGAGGAACAACGCGTCGCCGGGCTTCAGTGCGCTGCGTAAGTCGCGCAGCATGACCATCGCATCGTCGGGCTCGAGGTTGCCGATCGTCGAGCCGAGGAACAGGACCACAGTGCGTGCGGTCGTCGCGGGGAGCGTGGCCATCGGAACCGACGGCCGCGAGAAATCGGCGACGACCGCGGCGATGCGAATCCGCGGATAGGTCGCAAGCAGATCGCGTCCCGTGCGCTCGAGCATCGAGCCGTCGACGTCGACCGGGACGTATTCGAGATCCGGCTGCGACTGCGTCAGCTCATCGAGGAGGATGCGCGTCTTGCGCGCCGCGCCGCTTCCGAGCTCGACGAGCCGGAGGTTCGCGCCGAGCTCGCGCGCGATGTCGTGCGCGTGCGTGTTCAGCACTTCGGCTTCCGCACGCATGACGTAGTACTCAGGGAGGAAGCAGATCGCGTCGAACAACGACGAGCCGAGCTCGTCATAGAACCAGCGCGGGGGCAGCGATTTCGTGGGCGCGGTCAGCCCGGCGCGGACGTCGGCGGCGAAATCGTCGCGCTGCGTCGCGGTGCGCAGAAGCTGAAAACGAGGTTGGGGCGCGAAGGGAATCGGGACCGCGGTCATCAGTCACGAAATTGTAGCGCGCCTAACCTCCGTAACTTCCGGACCGTACAATGCGTCGGAATCCTCGGAACACCACACAATGAAGAAGACACTTGCCTGCGCAGTG
>DASVNL010000874.1:0-11044 GCA_036383875.1 Thermoanaerobaculia bacterium | reverse complement strand
GGCAAGTGGCGCTTCATCGGCGGCGCGCGCTACGAAAGCTCCGATCAGCGCGTGACGACGTTCAATCCGTTCGACACGTCCACGGGCGTCGACGCGATCAACGAAAGCAACGACGTCCTGCCGTCGCTCAACGTCGTCTATCAACTGCAGCCGCGCACGAATCTGCGCTTCGGCTACGGCCGCTCGCTCAATCGTCCCGAGTTCCGCGAGCTGTCGCCGTTCACGTTCATCGAAGTCGCAGGCGGACGTTCCGTCGCGGGCAATCCTGATCTCAAACAAGCAACGCTCGACGGCTTCGACGTGCGCTGGGAAACGTTCCCGAGCAGCGGCGAAGTGATCGCGGCGAGCGCGTTCTACAAGAAGATCGACTCGCCGATCGAGCGCATCGTGCAGCCGACCACCGACTTCCGCACGTCGTTCGTCAACGCGGACTCCGCGACGCTGTACGGACTCGAGCTCGAGTTCCGCCGCTCGCTCGAAACGCTGCTGCCGTCGCTGCAGTACTGGTCGGTCAACGTCAACTACGCGTACATCCAGTCCGACGTCACGGTCGGCGAGCATCAGTTCTCGGTCGTCACGAACAAAGAGCGCCCGCTCGAAGGTCAGTCCGATCAGACGGCGAACGTCGCCCTCCAATTCCTCCAGCCGCAATGGGGCACGATGTTCCGCCTCCTCGGCGGCTACAGCGGCGAGCGCCTCACCGAAGTCGGCGCCTTCGGACTACCCGACATCTACGAGTCGTCGTACCTCTCCCTCGACGTCGTCCTCTCCCAAAGCATCAGCTTCGCCAAAGGTCTCGAGGTCAAGCTCGCGGGCACGAATCTCCTCGATGAAAAGCGCGAGTTCACACAAGGCGGACTGACGCAGCGTCGCTTCGATCCGGGACGCAAGGTCAGCCTGAGCCTCAGCTACAGCCCCTTCTGATTCATCAACCACAACAACAGCAGTCGATTTCCTAAGGAGGATTTCAACCGATGCGAAGGATTCTCATCGTTGCAGCCATGGCTCTGTTCGCGACGCAGGTGTTTGCCGCGCGCGCAGAGCAGTCCGAATCGAATTGGGTCAAGCGCGCGCCTGTGTCGTTCGCCGCGCTGCAGAACGCGCTGATCGCCGCCGATGCCGCGGAGACGAACGGCGCGCGTCCGATCGTGCTTCTCGAAACCAACTACTCCACGTTCCTTCCCGCCGACAAACTGCAACTGCGCGTGACGCTGCATCCGAACGGATTCGGCGCACCCGTGACGATGTACCTCTATCAGGAGAATCGCGTCTCCGGTGAGCGCCGCTACTACAACGTCAGCGGCGGACTGCTCGCCGCGGGTCTGCAGCAGGATCTGTTCGGCGGCGCGAATGCACCGGCGCCGGTCTTCACGCCGACGCTCAATGACTTCGTGTTGTTCGGATCTTCGACCGACACCGCGGAAATCAGCTGGGCCGTCAACGGCGCGCTCGCCGGCTCGCAGAACGCGGGCGCGATCGGCCAGTACCAGTGGGTGATGGAACTGCGCGACGCGGCAGGCAAGCGCGTGCTGTCCCGCTCCAACGCGATGTACAACAACATCCAGTCGAGCATCACCGTCACCGGCACGATCACGGCGAACACGACCTGGACCGCGAACAATCGCTACGTGCTGAACGACTTCGTCGGTGTCGCGTCGGGTTCGACGCTCACGATCGAGCCGGGCACTGTGATCTACGGCGGCGGCACTCGCGCGTCGCTCTTCATTCAGCGTGGCGCGAAGCTGATGGCCGAAGGCACGGCGCGTCGTCCGATCGTCTTCACGTCGGCGCAGCGCACCGGCAATCGCGCGCAGCGCGACTGGGGCTCGCTCGTCGTCTTCGGCGCGGCGCCGATCAACGTCCCGGGCGGTCAGGCTTTCATGGAAGGTCTGCCGAGTGAGCCCGCGTACTCGTACGGCGGCACGAACGCGAACGACAACAGCGGCGTGCTGCGCTACATCCGCCTCGAGTTCGGCGGCTTCGAGATCGCGACGAACCAGGAGATCAACGGCCTGACGCTCGCGGGTGTCGGCAACGGCACGACCGTCGATCACATCCAGGTGCTGCACAACAAAGACGATGCGTTCGAGTTCTTCGGCGGCACCGTCAACGCGAAGTACCTCCTCTCCGTCGCCGCCGCCGACGATGGCCTCGACTTCGACAACGGCTACCTCGGCTCGATCCAATACGCCGTGCTCATCAAGCGCGCCGTCAACGACGAGAGCGACTCGAACTTCCTCACCGAATCCGACAACAACGCCACCGGCGGCGCGGACACGCCGCTCACCAATCCGAAGGTCTACAACGTCACCGCGCTGCGCGTCGCCAGCGGCACCGGCAACTACGGCGGCGTCCTGCGCCGCAACACCGCGGGCAAGTTCTACAACGTCATCGTCGCCGGTGCGCGCCTCGCGCCGATCACCGTCCGCGACGCGAGCACGTTCACGAACGCCGGCAGCGGCGAGCTCGTGATGAACAACTCGATCCTCTTCGGCAGCTTCGCCGATGCGGCCTTCCCGAACAGCGCAGACCGCGCGCAGCAGACGCGCGACTTCCTCTTCACCACGATGAAGAACAACCGCAACGTCGATCCGCTGCTCGCGATCGGCACGCCGACGCTCATCAAGACGTACATGCCCGACGTCGAGCCGCTCGCGGACTCGCCCGCGCTCGACGTCGATCAGGTCGCGTATCCGGCCGACGGCTTCGTCGACGCGGTCGACTTCATCGGCGGCGTGAAGCCCGGCAACAACTGGGTCCTCAGCGGCTGGGCCAATTTCTCGGACAACTGATCAGGAGATGACATCGATGAAACGCACTGCAATTTTGCTGTTCCTGCTCGCGCTGATGATGCCAGTCGTCGCATCCGCGCAGTCGTACAGCGCGATCCTCTCCGGCGCTGCCGAAGTGCCGGGTCCCGGTGACACGGACGGCGTCGGCTTCGTCGTCGTCACGATCGACGGCACCACGATTCGCTACTCGGTCTGGACGCAGAACATCGCTGCCCCCACGCTCGCGCACATCCACACCGGCGGCGCCGGCGTCTCCGGCAGCGTGCTCGTCGACTTCAACGTCAACACGTTGACCAACGGCACCGTGACGGTCTCGCAGGACATCGCCAATCAGATCAAGGCCAATCCATCGGGCTTCTATGTCAACGTCCACAACTCCGAGTTCGGCAGCGGCGCAATCCGCGGCCAGCTCGCGGCGTCGACGAGCGGCGAAGGGACGATGACGTCGTACATCCCGGTCGTCGGCAAAGTGCAGGGTCAGAACAACACGAACTTCGTGACCGACCTGCGCATCGTCAACAACGGCGGTGCGACCGCGAACATCACACTCGATTACTTCGCGCAGAACGGCGGCGGCCAGACCGCACCGTCCGCGACGAAGACGCTCACTGTCGCGCCGGGCGAACAGAAGGTGCTCGACGACGTGGTCAACGCGACGCTCGCCGTCGCGAGTGGTCTCGGCGGTCTGCGCATCACGTCCGATCAGAACATCGTCGCGTCCGCGCGCGTGATCAACGATCTCCGCGCGACCGGTCTCGGCACCGCGGGCTTCGCAATCGACGCGGATGAGCAGGCGGACACCGCTGGCGTGATCAGCTTCCTCTCCAGCAACGCCGACTACCGCACGAACGCGGGCTACTTCAATCCGTCGTCGTCGAGCCTCACCGCGACGTTCGTCGCACGCAGCTCGGCGAACGGCGCCATCCTCGGCACGAACACCATCACGATCCCGGGCTACGCGATGGTGCAGCAGGGCGCGTTCGATTTGATCTCGACGGTGCCGGCGAGCGATCGCACGCAGAAGAACTACTACATCACCTGGACCTCGAGCGCGCCGCTGTTCGTCTACGGCGCGGTGACCGACAATCGCACCGGCGACGCGGTCCTCAATCAGTGAGTCGATTCCCTTTCACCGAACGGCCACGCCTCTGGGGCGTGGCCGTTTCGCATTACCAGGTCGAAGGCAACGATCCGTGCGACTGGACCGAATGGGAACGCGCAGGCAAAACGCGCGGTGAGCCCTGCGGCGAGGCGTCGCAATCGTGGGAACGCTACGAAGACGACGCGCGGCTCGCATGCGAAGCAGGCGCGAACGCGTTTCGTTTCTCGATCTCGTGGAGCCGCGTCGAACCGCGTCGCGGTGAGTTCGACGAGGCCGCGCTCGAACGCTACAGCCGCTTCATCGACGAACTGATCGCGCACGATCTCGAGCCGGTCGTCACACTGTTTCACTACACGCATCCGCTCTGGTTTCACGAGCAGACGCCGTGGACGTCGACGTCGTCGGTGCTCGCGTTCAGCCGCTTCGCGGGTCGTGTCGCGCGTGCGATCGGCGATCGCGTGCGCTTCTGGGTGATCCTCAACGAGCCGCTCGTGTTCCTGCTCGCCGGCTATCTCGACGCGCAGATTCCGCCCGGCCTCTCCGATCCTCGTGCGCTCAACAGCGCATTCGACAACATGCTCGCCGCACACTGCGCGGCCGCGAGCGAGATCCGTTCGCTCAACTCACGCGCGGCGTTCAGCATCGCGCACAACATGATGGGCTTCGCGCCGGAGCGCGAGTCGAATCCGCTCGACGGTCTGCTCGCGAAGACGGCGCACGCGATGTACAACCGCGGGATCATCGAGGCGTTCGCGACCGGACGCTGGAAGTTTCTCCTGCCGCCGACGACGATGCTGCGCGGACGTCGCGACGAGTTGCCCGCGTGGCTCGATGCGTTCGGCATCAACTTCTACTCGCGCCTGCATCTGCGCTGTCCCGGCCGCACGCGCATGATCGGTGATTTCGACTATCACGACCGCACCGGCCTCGGCCTCACCGACAACGGCTGGGAAATCGCGCCCGAAATCCTCGGCCACCTCATCGACGAAGCCAGCACCATCGGCGTTCCGCTCGTCATCACCGAGAACGGACTCGCCGACGCGACGGATCGCTATCGTCCTGATTTCCTGCGCATGCATGCGGCGGAGATCGAGAAGGCGGAGGCACGCGGGATTCCGATTCACGGCTATTTCCATTGGTCGCTGCTCGACAACTACGAGTGGCTCGATGGCTTCGAGCCGCGCTTCGGTCTGTATGCCGTCGATCGCGTGACGATGGAGCGAACTCCCCGCCCCTCCGTCGACGTGTTTCGTTCCCTCGGCGCCGCCTTCACCGGCTCTTTACGCGCTGCACAAGTCTGATTGCACATCGCGGGCGGATAGTCCGTCCATGCTGCTGGCGGACTTTCACATTCACACGACCTGGTCCGACGGGAAGCTGTCGATCCCGGAGGTCGTCGATCTGTTCGGCCGCGCCGGACACGACGTCATCGCCATCACCGATCACGTCGTCAACGCGGACACGCCGATCGGCAAAGTCACGCATCGCTTCGGCCTCACCGTCACGCCGGAGAAATTCGCCGCGTATCGCGACGAGATCGAGCGCGAGAAGCAGCGGGCGTGGGATCAATACCGCATGCTCGTCTTCGCCGGGTTCGAGCTCACGCAGAACGCGGTCACGCGTCGCTCGTCCGCACACGTGCTCGCACTCGGCGTCGAGACGTTCATCTCCGCCGACGGCACGGTCGAAGAGATGCTGGCGCGTGCGCGTGCGATGAGCCGCATCGTCGTCGCCTGTCATCCGCACGAACAGTCGGACTGGTTCGCGAACACGTTCTATCTCTGGAACCGCCGCGACTCCGTGCGCGACCTCGTGCATCTGTGGGAAGTCGCGACGCGCTTCGATCTCTTTCCGCCCGTCGCGCGCGCGAAGTATCCGTACATCGGTAACAGCGACTTTCATCGCGTCGAACATCTGTACGCGTGGAAGACGCTTCTGCCGTGCGAGAAGAATGAGCGCGCGATCTTCGCGACGCTCGCGCACGGCAAAGGCCTCGCGGTGACGCGACTGTCGCCGGAACTGGAGAAGGCCACCGCATGAGCGCGTTCGCAATTGCCGGCCTTCTGCTCGTCACGCTGCAGGTGTGGCTCACGTGGCGGTTTCGACGCGATGCGGATCGCGACGACACGCGAGTGTTCTGGCGCCGTCCGATGGTGTCGATTCTCAAGCCGGTGTGCGGCCTCGACGACGAGCTCGAACAGAATCTCGTGTCGTTCACGCAACTGCGAGGTGTGCGCTATGAGGTCATCATCTCCGCGGAGGAGTGGGCGGATCCCGCGATCGCGATCGTGCGCCGCGTCATGCGCGAGCATCCGCACGCGCCATTCCGCATCGTCATCGATCCCGGCTCCCGCAGCGGCGTGGTCAATCGCAAAGTCGAACGTCTGATCGCCGCCGCCGAAGCCGCACGTGGCGAGATCTTCTTCATCTCGGACTCGAATGTGCGCGTCGAGCCAGACGACATCGCGCGCACGATCGACGCATTCGCAAACCCTCGCATCGGTTGCGTCTCGAATCTCTTCACCGCCTCCGGCGCCCAATCCCTCGGCGCCACAATCGAATCACTACATCTACTGTCCTTCGTCGCCCCCGGCGCCGTACTCGCAGCATCCGCGGGCGTGCCCTGCGTCGTTGGCAAGTCCATGGCGATCTCGCGCACCGTGCACGACGCAATCGGCGGCTTCGCCCGATTCCGCCGCGTCCTCGCCGAGGATCAGGCGATCGGACTTGCGGTGCGCGATGCGGGATTCGAAGTGATGCTCTCGCCCCTCACCGTGCGCAATGTCGTTGTGGATCGCAGCGTAAAGAAGGCCGTCGACCGGCAAGTCCGCTGGAACAAGATCCGATATTCGTTCTCGCACGGCCTGTACTTATCGGAAATCCTGCTCAATCCGTTCGCGCTCGCGTTGCTAGCGCTCCCATTCGCGCCTGTAGTTCTTCTTATGCGCGTACTGCACGTCGCAGTGCTCAATCGCGCATTACGCGCTCAATTGTCGTGGCGCCAATTACTGTGCGTCCCACTCCTCGACGCGCTGATGTTGTACGCATGGTTCGTCCCGTTCTTCTCGAACAGCGTGACCTGGCGCGGCTACCGCGCCCGCATCGGCCGGAACACGGAGATGATCGAGGTCGCGGCGTAGGCGCTGCATCTGACACAGCGCTTCGCGCTGCGCGGAGTTGGGCGGACTAAATACCACCGACCGTTGAGCGCTGGCTCCAAACGATCCGTGCTTACATCGTATTAGGTTTATTACCAATCGATCAGCGCGCCTCGACTCGTTCGGCCACTCGAGTTGCCGTTAAGCGTCGTCGGCAGCGTGAACGAACAACATCCGTCAAGAATCCGCATCGACCAGCCAGAGTTGGGTTCCGGCCGGCACGTCATGCAGAGCTGCCGCGATGGTCAGCTTCACCTCGGGATCAGCAGGATCGCCGTGGTACAACAGCGACCCATCCTCTTGTCGCCACGTAGAGATGCCGTAGGTGACCAAGCGAGTCATGAGGCGGGAGCCATCGGGGCGTCGCAATTCAATCGAACTGCCCTGCATCATTTGTTTGATAGCGGGGCGCTGCTCTGAATCCGCACGGAACAGGCCGGGTGTCAATCGAAGTCCCTCGGACCACTTCTCCGCAGATGTCACGGTTACCAGATAAGTGTGCATCACGAAACGATACGCCGCGGGTGCGCGATCGAGTCAAGGGGGTGTTTCATTGATGCGCGGGCTAGCTCAACGCTGAACCTGTCGCGGCCCGGCGGCCGGGCCCGCTCGTTTTGGTAGTCAGGCCAGTTCTAGAGCGTTCGCTCGATGTTCGCTGCGACGGAGAGTTGGCGTCTGACCAGATCAAGGAGTGTCGGACCGTCAACTCGCCGATTGGTCGCGAACATCAGCGCTCCTGCTTCGAGGTTCAACGTCCCGCGATCAACTGCTACGTCATAGAAATCGAAAATCGCCTCGCGTAGCGCGACCGTAAGCCAGCCATCGCGTGGCTGATAGCCGCTGATCGTTACAGACAAGGACTCTGCGGACCGTTGGCCGTCCACTCTCTTCAGGGAAAGATTGTAGATGTCGGATACCCCATGAAGCGGAACGACAACGATCAGCCGATAACCGCGGGCATACCGCCCGTCGGCGGTGCGACAGTGGTATCCATGCGCGATCTCGCATCGCCGATCTATGACATTCGCATAGAAGCGTGAAGTCGCGTCAGAGCCGTGCGTAGCGGTCGCACCAAATGCCTGTGCCAAGCCATCGACCAAAGCCCGCCGCCGTCGCTCGATGAGCCTGGATACAGTCAGATACAAAACAACGGCCACTGCGATCGTGCCGATCGTGAGCCATTTCCACGTCGTCTCATCCAGTTGCACGGGACCTCAGCCTCTGCACTCCAAACAATGGCCACAGAGGCCTTGTGGCCGGCGGGACGACATATGAAGCCCTAGTTCTTTTGCGAGTCATAGTGAACACCGGCAAGACTCGCGTATTTGCCGTCGTCGCGAAATACAAATCGATAACGTAACAGTCCCTTCTGGTGCTGTACGATCTTCGTGGACGTCAGAATGTCCTCTCCATTATTGCTGCCACGATCGAATGCCCACTGCATTCGCTTGTAAGTCACAATAGGCCCGGCATCACGTTCAAGTTTCTGCAGCATTCCGGCAAATTCCTGCTGGCTGATTTGCGCGCGAAGCGTAGTCTCGAGATTCTCCTGATAAATTCTCTGATAGTCGCGTGCTGCAATACGATCGATCACTTGATTCGATACTTCCAACGCTCGCTGATACTTCTTAGCGCTGCTGGTCAACGGCTCTTCTACGTTGGCGTCCTTGATCGTTTCGGAACGAATCGAGGATGTCGGTTCAATTTGACAACCCGTCAAAAACAACAGAGCAACAACAGTCAAAGTGGTCGGAACACGGACTCGCATCTCGCTCTCTCTTCTCGACGTCAAGACGTTACACGGCGCGTGGGATCGACTCGAGTTCCCGGAACGGGAAACGATCTCGAATCTCGCTGTTGAAGTGCTGCCCAGGCGAAGGCGCCTGAGCAAAGGCCTCATAAGCAGCGGACGAGACCATCCAGTATCTGTAAATACGGCCGCTCGTTAACTCAACGTCTAGAAGGGTCTCATCGGCGTTGTAGGTCAACGCGGCAATGACCGATGAATCGAAGGTGATTCTCTCAGGCATGCGATTGGGCCGATGAGTATCGGTCACGGTTGCTCTCTTGGTGGGTGACCGCTGCCTCCTCAGCGCGCGCGTCGATAGTGCATTGCGACCGAGCCGCAGTGGAGCGGCTTCGCCGAGACCAACTCGAGCCGTCGCGTGCTGGGCAAGCCGCTTTGATACAAGGTCGGGCCGTGGCCGGCGATTCGGGGGTGAACGAGGAACTTGTACTCGTCGATCAGGTCGAGCCGGTCAAGTTCGGCCGCGAGTTTGCCGCTGCCGAGGAGTACGCCGTCGGGGGTCGCGTCTTTGAGGTTCTGCACGGCCGTGCGCAAGTCGCCGGCGATCAGGTGGCTGTTGGTCCACGGGAAATCCGTTCGCGTCGACGACACCACGTACTTCGGCTTGGCGTCCAGCTTGACCGCCCAGTCGCGCAACGCCGGCGACGCTTCCTCCTCGCCTCGGGCGACCAGCGGCCAGTACACCTCCATCATCTCGTAGGTGATGCGGCCCCACAGCATCGCCCCGTTCTCGTCCAGGAGACGCGTGAAGAACGCGTGTGTCTCGTCGTTGGCGATTCCCTCCTGGTGGTCGACGCAGCCGTCCAGGGTGACGTTGATGCTGAAGGTCAAAAGTCCCATGCGGCGAGTCTAAGCCATCCATTCGCCCACGCCACCCATCGTTATGAAGTTGTTTCTCGGGTCTCTACTCCTCCTCGCCGGTTGCTCACCGAGCGCATTAGGCCCGCTCGTCGTTGACGGAGAGGAGCTGCATGCGTCGCTCGTGACCCGGAAGCTCGAGGACGCGGCGAAACTTCAAGTGGCGCCGGTGCTGCGAGACAATCCGTACCTCTCGACTGATGCCGAGTTCGTCGATGTCATCGCGCGGATTGCGTCGCAGGGACGGATGGGCGGAGCGGGAGTCCGCGCCGCGCTCGTGCTGGGAGGCGGTGAACGCCGCAGTCGTGAAGCGCTTGCCCGCGGCATGAACGGGCGGCTATTCTTTCAGTGGGTCCGTAGTTCCTGAACTGCTGAGAGGAGAACGCATGAGCGAATCGCAAGAGGCGCTGTTGCCCCCGTTCTTTATCACGCCGGAAGAGGAGATGCGGTTGCGCATTCGCGCGAATCAGATCGTCCCTTCGCCGGCGATCAGTCCGGCCGGGACGTTCGACGATTACGTACGCCAGTTGATGATTCCGTCGACGGTGATGGAGTTGGCGCGTAAGGCGTCGAGCATTCATTTCTCGGCTTGGGAAACCGAGGCCATTCGGGCGAGCCTCAATGACGGGCTGCTCAAACAAATCCTCGACGACAAAGGCGCGAAGGACACGTCGCATCCGCCGTATATCCGGGTTGCGTGTACGGGGAAGGGGGATTACGACCATCTCGCGGCACCATCGGCTCAGCAGAGCGATGAGCATGCGGGTGATTTCGGCTCGCCGGTCGTGCTCGAGATCTGGCCGGGACAGAACTATTCGCCCATTCATTCACATGGGCGGACGACCGGCATCATTTACTGTCTGACCGGACAGATCGACGTCATGCTTTATGGATCGCTGGCGTGGGATGCGGAGAAGGTCGGATTATTGAACCTCACGCCAGGCCAGTGCGCGTGGCTGTCCGATACGACGTTCCCCGTCCACAAAGTCTTCTGTCCGATGTCGAAGGGAAACTTCGCCGCGACGTTCCATGTCTATCTCAATCGAGATGAACTGTGGCTGGAAGCGCCGCGGCCTATACTCGCGATCAGTTTGATTTCGTGGACGAGGCAGCGCCGCACGAACAGAAAACCTTTGCCACCTACTCGGACCTCTCGTGGAGCATCCTGCGAAGAGAGATGGCCAGGTTCGTTTCTGAACGATAGCTAGCGTCTGCGAGCCGTTCCGCTGCGCAACAGGCGGAGGATGAACAGCAGCACCACCGCGCCTATGAACGCGACGAAGATGGTGCCGGGCAATCCACCGAACGGCGTCGACACGCCCAGTTT
>DASVNL010000873.1:0-5140 GCA_036383875.1 Thermoanaerobaculia bacterium | reverse complement strand
TCGCTCGCTCAACGGCGTCGACACCGATGACGCCAGCGGCCAGCGCATTCGCGCGAAGCGTGCGGCGCAGGCCGAGTACCTCGCGAACCTGGTGCAGACGCGCCAGACCAGCGATCCCACCGAGCGCATCGTGCTCGTCGGCGACTTCAACGCGTTCGAGTTCCATGACGGCTACGTCGACGTGATCGGCACGATCAAGGGCACGCCAGTCGCGGCGACGGAAGTCGTCCGCGGCACGAGCGATCTCGTGAATCCGGACCTCACCGATCTCATCGACACGCTGCCGGCGAACGCGCGCTACACGTACAGCTTCAGCGGCAGCGCGCAGTCGATCGATCACGCGATCGTGAACGCGGCGGCGCTGCCGTCCGTCTCGCGCTTCGCGGTTGCGCATGTCGACGCCGACTTCCCGGATTCGTTCCGCAGCGATCCGAATCGTCCGGAGCGCATCTCCGATCACGACGGCACGGTCACGTACTTCGAGCTCGCGGCGCCGTCGCAGATTTCGATCGGCGACGTGTCTCAGGCCGAAGGCAACAGCGCGAACAGCATGACGTTCGTCGTCACGCTGAGCGCGCCGCAGGCGGGCACGGTCACGGTCAACTACACGACCAACGACGGTACGGCCACGGCCGGGTCCGACTACACGACCACCGCCGGCACGGTCACGTTCCTCCCCGGCGACGTGTCCGAGAACATCGTCGTCCCGATCCTCGGCGACGCCGTCTTCGAAGGCAACGAGACCTTCACCGTCACGCTGTCCGCGCCGTCTGCGAACGCGACGATCCTCGACGGCTCCGCGACGGGCACGCTGCAGAACGACGACGCGCAGCGCCTCATCTCGGTCAACGATCCTTCGGTCGCTGAAGGTGATGCGGGCACCACGCCGCTGACCTTCAACGTCACGCTCGATGCGCCGGCGACGTCGACCGTCACCGTCGACTACGCGACGTCGGACGGCAGCGCCATCGCGGGCAGCGACTACGCCTCCGCGACCGGCACGGTCACATTCAACGTCGGCGACGCGTCGGAAGACGTCGTCATCAACGTCACCGGCGACACGAACTTCGAGCCGAACGAAACGCTCACGCTCACGCTCTCCAATCCGTCCGCGAATGCGCTGATCAGCGATCCGACGGGCACCGGCACGATCGTCAACGACGAAGGCGTCTCGGTGATCTCGATCAACGACGTGTCGCTGAACGAAGGCAACGCGGGCACCACGGCGTTCACGTTCGCGGTGACGCTCAGCGCGCCGCCGACGTCGACGGTCACGGTCGACTACGCGACGTCGAACGGCTCGGCCAGCGCGGGCTCGGACTACACCGGCGCGACCGGCACGGTCACGTTCGTCGCCGGCGACTCGAGCGAGAACGTCACGATCAACGTCAGCGGCGACACGACGTTCGAGACGAACGAGACGTTCGTCGTCACGCTGTCGAATCCGTCCATCAACGCGACCATCGCGGACGGCAGCGGCACGGGCACGATCGTCAACGACGACGGTCCGCTCGCCGATCTCTCGATCACGAAGACCGCGTCCGATCCGACGCCGCAGACCGGCGACCAGATCACGTACACGATCGTGGTGACGAACAACGGTCCCGACACCGCGACGGCCGTCACGGTGACCGACGACTTGCCGGACGGCATGGACGTCGTCTCCGCGAACTCCACGATCGGCTCGTGCACGACCGCCGATCCTGTGGTCTGCACCGTCGGCACGCTGAACAACGGTCAGTCCGCAACGATCACGCTCACCGTGCTGCTCACCGGCGCGCCGGGTCAGTACGTCAACACCGCGGTGGCGGATTCGGCGGAAACCGATCCGAGCGGCGCCGCCGGCCCGTCGACGATCATCGTCGCACCGGCGAACATCAACGGCATCCCGACGCTCTCCGAGTGGGCGCTGATCGGACTGATGACGATGCTCGCGGCGATCGCAGCACTGAAGCTCAAGTGATCGCACTCACGCTGTAAATGAAACGCCGCCCTTCACGGGGCGGCGTTTTTGTTTGTAAACGAGACGCGCGACGCGACAGTCGATTGGGGCAAGGAGACACACCCATGAAACGCCTGCTCATCGCCGCACTGATCGTCACCACCACCATCGCCGCGACCGCCTCCCCGCGTCAGCGACGTCCGTCGCCGGACCGCATGCGCGAGCGCGTCGCCGACGTGCTCAATCTCACCGACGCGCAGAAATCACAGGCCCAGTCGCTGCGACTCTCATTGCGCGCGACCGTCGAACCGCTCCGCGCGCAACTCCGCAACAATCGCGAAGCCGTGAAAGCCGCAGTCGACGCGGGCAACGCCCAGCAAGCCGGCCAGCTCCTCGTCGCCAGCAAAGCGGTGCGCGAACAAATCAAAGCCGCGCACGAGTCGTTTCAGTCGCAGTTCGCCGCGATCCTCAACGCCGAGCAGAAGGCGAAGTGGTCTGTGATGCAGGAGTTGCGCGAAGCCCGCCGCGACCAGCGCCGGCACGAACGCGACTAACGATTGCTGTCCTTCAGGCAGCGCTGGTGCCCGAGGCTTTGCCAACCAGCGCTGCCGGCCGTGCCGGCCTGGCAATAGAAATGCACTGCTCCGTCCGCATGGGCAATTTACTTTGGTTGATCATCATCATCCTGGTCATCCTCTGGCTCGGCGGCTTCGCGTTGCACGTCGGCGGGGGACTCATTCACGTGCTGCTCGTCATTGCACTGATCCTGGTGATCGTGCGGCTGTCTACAGGGCGGAAAGTCCTTTAAACGCGCGAACGACAGCGTCGACGCGTCGTGCATCGACGCTGCCGTTCGTCTTCAGCGACGTTCCCACGATCGCGGCATCCGCGTCTGCGAATTGCGATGCGTTGTCGGCGGTCAGACCGCTGCCGAGGATGAGCGGTGCGTCGGTGGAGGCTCGGACTTCGCGGAGTTGCGAGGGATCCGCGGCGGCGCCGGTGGCGACACCGGTGATGATCAGCGCGTCTGCAAGACCGCGCTCGCGGAGATCGCTCACCGACATCGCGCCGAGCGGCGTCGCGTGTTTGACGAGATAGTCCGCGAAGATCAGCACGTCCGGCGCGATCACCTCGCGCTTGCGCAGCGTCGCATACGCGTCCCCTTCGATGATCCCCTGATCCGTGACCATCGCACCCGTGTGCACGTTCACGCGGATGAACGCGGCGCCCGTCGACGCTGCAATCGACAATGCCGACAACGCATCGTTGCGTAATACGTTCACGCCGAACGGCAACTTCACCTCGCGCGTCACTTCGACGATCACACGCGTCATCGCCGCGATCGTCTCCGCTTCGACGCGACCGCGCGTGAACGGCTGATCGCCGTAATTCTCGATCGCGAATCCATCGCAGCCACCTTCGGCGATTGCGCGTGCGTCGCGAATCGCCGCTTCAATCACGAAGTCGAGTGATTGGAAATGCGGCGCGCCCGGCAAGGCCTCGAGATGCACCATCCCGAACACTGCGCGGCGTGAGAAGCGGTCGGACAATGCCTGGCGTGTGAGCATGCGGTTGCGAGGCAGTGTCACCCGAGCACCGGCGCCCACGCAACTCGTATACTCCGCTCCGCATGTCCGACCTTCGCCTGTACAACACGCTCACACGAGAAAAAGAGACGTTCGTCCCTTTGCGTCCGGGAGAGGTCCGGATGTACTCGTGCGGCCCGACGGTTTACAACCATCCGCACATCGGCAACCTGCGCACGTTCCTCTGGAGCGACCTGCTGCGGCGTTACCTCGAGTATCGCGGCCTGACCGTCACGCAGGTCATGAACATCACCGACGTCGAGGACAAGATCATCCGCAACGCCAATGCGGCCGGTCAGGACATCATCACGTACGTCGCGCCGTACATCGACGCCTTTCATGACTCACTGAAGAAATTGCGCGTGAAGCCCGCCAATCACTATCCGCGCGCGACCGAGTACATCCCGCAGATGGTCACGCTCGTGCAGCAGCTCACCGAGCGCGGACACACCTACACCGCCGAGGGCTCGACGTACTTCCGCGTCGACACGCTTCCCGACTACGGCAAGCTCGCACGCATCCAGGTCGATACGTCCAGTGAGTTCAGCCGCATCGAGTCCGACGAGTACGAGAAAGAATCGGCGCGCGACTTCGTGCTCTGGAAAGCGAAGAAGGACAACGAGCCGTCGTGGCAGACCGCGATCGGCGAAGGGCGCCCCGGCTGGCACCTCGAGTGCTCGGCCATGTCGATGGATCTCCTCGGCGAAACGTTCGACATCCACACCGGCGCCGTCGATCTCATCTTCCCGCATCACGAGAACGAGATCGCGCAGAGCGAAGGCGCGAGCGGCAAGCCGTTCGTGAAGTTCTGGGTCCACGGCGAGCACCTCAACATCGACTCGCAGAAGATGTCGAAGTCGATCGGCAACATCTACACGCTCAAGGAAATCATCGAAGAGCTGAAGTACGACGCGGTCACGCTGCGCTACGCGCTGCTCTCGGTCCCGTATCGCACGAAGCTCAACTTCACGACGCAGTCGCTGGACGACGCGAAGAGCGCGATCGCGCGCATCGAGTCGTTCCTGCTCCGCCTCGACGAAGTCGCAGGCTCCGGTCCGCGCGACGCCGCACACGCCGACGATCAGGCCGACGCCCTGATCGGCAAGTTCCTCGGCGAGTTTCAGGAAGCAATGGACGATGACCTCAACACCGCCGGCGCACTCGGCGCGTTGTTCACGTTCATCCGCGATGCGAACACCGCGATCGACGCGGGTCGCATCTCCGCGGGCGACGCCGAAGGCATGCGCGCGGCGCTGCGCAAAGTCGATCCCGTGCTCGACATCTTCCCCGACCTCAATCAGAGCCTCGACGCCGAGATCGAAGAGCTCATCGCCGCGCGCAACGCGGCGCGCAAGTCACGCAACTTCGCGGAGAGCGATCGCCTCCGCGACCTGCTGATCTCGAAAGGCATCCTGCTCGAAGACACGCCGGGCGGCACGCGGTGGCGCCGCAAATGATCGGCTATCTCCAGGGCACGCTCCGCCAGCTCGATGCTACGCGCGCGCTCGTCGTCGCGGGCGGCGTCGGCTACGAAGTGCACATCTCCCTCTCGACGTACTACCGCCTCGAGGGAAAGCGCGACGTCGAGCTGGAAATCCATACGCACGTGCGT
>DASVNL010000872.1:0-5664 GCA_036383875.1 Thermoanaerobaculia bacterium | reverse complement strand
CTCGGCATGATGGGCAAAGTGCAGAACGCGTTCGGACGCTTCATCGCCGAGCATCCCGTCATCCTCGAGATCCTCAACGTCGTCGATCAGAACCTTTACCCCGACCTCGTCCCGCGCTTCGATCGCGACTGGACGCTGATGGTGCTCGCAAACGCGGCGGTCGCGCTCGTGCTCGCATGTTTCATGTTCCGCCGCCGGGAGGTGCCGTATGGCGCGGATTAGAGATCAGCGTACGCTGCCCGTGATTCTGATCATCATCGCGACGCTCCTCGTCGCGGCGCGCATCGTGTCGCACACGATCAAGTCCGGCGCGACGGCGAAGAAGGGCGGCGGCGTCGCGTGGGTCACGCTCGATGAAGTCGAGACGGTCGCGCGCACGTCGAACAAACCGCTGATGCTCTACTTCACCGCCGACTGGTGCCCGCCGTGTCATCAACTCGATGCCGAAGTGTTCGGCAACGCGGCGGTGGCGGCGGAGATCAACGAGCGCTTCATTCCCGTGAAAGTCGTCGACCGTCAGCGCGAAGAAGGCAACACCGCCAACGTCGACACACTCGAGCGCCACTACAACGTCACCGGATTCCCGATCGTCCAGTTCGTCGATGCCACCGGCCGTCCGCTCGCACGCATGGAAGGATTCCGCGGGGTCGCAGAGTTCGAGCGTGTGATGGGGACGGCTCTGCGATGAGGCTCGAACACCTCGGCCAGGACGAGGAAGACGAATGGCGCGGCGAGTTCGCGCAACTGAACTGGATCTTCGGCTCGCTCAGCCTGAGCGTGACGCTGCCCGAGTTCGCAGGTGGCGCGCCCGAGTTGCGGAACATGCACTTCGGCTACTACCTCCAGCCACTGCACCTCAACGTCGACGATCGCGAGGACCTGCCGCGCAAGCTGTTGTACGTCCTCGCGCGACGCAAACCGCCGCTCGATTTTCTCGAGCTCTCGGGTGCGGGGCTGCGCATTCCGCATTGTTTTCCGACCGGTTTCACGCTGGGCTCGGTATTGCGCATCACACTGCAGGAGATGGGGCGGCTGCCGCTGAAAGAGCCGCTCGAATAAGCGCTATAGAATCGCTGTCCGAATGACCGCCGCCCGCCGACTCCTTCACTACTTTGCCCTCTACAAACGGCGACTGATTCTCGGCGGATTCTGCGTCCTCACCTCGTCCTTCTTCTCGCTCCTCAAGCCGCTGATCATCGGCAACGCCGTGAACGCGCTCGGCGCCGGATTCACGCGCATGACCCTCGTGCGGTTCGGCGCGCTGCTCATCGGCGCGTCGGCGATGGAGGGCATCTTTCTCTACCTGCAACGCTGGATCATCATCGGCGTGTCGCGCCGCATGGAGTTCGACATGCGGAACGACTTCTATCAACACCTGCAGAAACTCCCGATCGGCTTCTATCAGGAGCAACGTACGGGCGATCTCATGTCGCGTGCGACGAACGACCTCGCATCGGTGCGCATGCTCATCGGTCCCGCGGTGATGCACGCCGCGTCGTCGCTGTTCATCGTGTTCGGCTCGTTCCTGATGATGCTTCGCATCGACCACGTGATGGCCTTCATCGCGCTGATGGCCGTCCCGGTCGTCGCGGGAATCGTGAAGTACTTCGGCGAGCGGATTCACGATCGCACGCGCGCCGTGCAGGACTACTTCGGCGACATCTCCGCGCGCGTGCAGGAAAACATCGCAGGCATGCGCGTCGTCCGGGCGTTCACGCGCGAGGACTACGAGATCGAAACGTTCAAGCGGATGAATCACGAGTACGTGAATCGCAACCGCTCGCTGATCCGGCTCACCGCGACGTTCTATCCCGCGCTGCACACGCTGATCGGCGTGATGTTCGTCTTCGTCTTCTTCTTCGGCACGCGGAAGATCATCGCCGGCACGATGACCCTCGGCGCCTTCGTCGCCTTTCAGTTCTACCTCGGCCGGATGATCTGGCCGCTCATCGCATTCGGCTGGGTCATCAATCTCTTCCAGCGCGGCATGGCGTCGATGAAACGTCTGCACGAGATCTGGATCGCGCCGCCCGTCGACGCAGGCGCGAGCGATGCGCCGATCGAAGCGCAGCCGCGCGGCGATCTCGAGATTCGCAATCTGACGTTCTCGTACGGCGCGCGCAATGTCTTGTCCGACGTGAGCCTGAGCGTGCGACACGGCGAGACGGTCGGCATCGTCGGACGCACGGGCAGCGGCAAGTCCACGCTGCTCGCACTCGTGACGCGATCCTTCGAGCCGCCGCCGGACACGATCTTCATCGACGGTCGCGCGGTCGAGACGATTCCGCTGCGCGAGCTGCGCGAGTGGATCGGCATGGTGCCGCAGGAAACGTTTCTCTTTTCCGAATCGATCGCGGAGAACATCCGCTTCGGCCGCGCCGATGCGACGGACGACGAGGTGCAGACCTCGGCGAATCAGGCCGGACTCGGCACCGACGTCGCGGGGTTCCCGCAAGGCATCGGCACGATGATCGGCGAGCGCGGCATCACGTTGTCGGGCGGACAGAAGCAACGCACTGCGATCGCGCGTGCGCTCGTGCGCGAGCCGCTGATCCTGGTGCTCGACGACTCGCTCAGCGCCGTCGACACGCACACCGAAGAACGCATCCTCCACGCGCTGCGCACGATCCGCGAGGGTCGCACCGCGCTCATCGTGTCGCATCGCGTGTCGTCGGTGAAGGACGCCGATCAGATCATCGTACTCGACGACGGTCGCGTCGTCGAACGCGGCACGCACGAGTCGCTGCTCGAGAAGGGCGGCTACTACGCCGATCTCTATCGACGCCAGACGATCGAGGCCGAGCTCGAGGAGATCGCGTAATTCATGGCTGAAGGCATCGAGCGTCACGAAGACGAAGGCGCGAAAGCGTTCGATCCGCATCTCACGCGACGCCTGCTCGCGTACCTGCGGCCGTATCGCATGCGCGCCGGCGCGTCCGTGCTGCTGGTCATCCTCTCGGCGATTCTCGAGCTCGCGGGACCGGCGATCACCGCCGTCGCGATCGATCTGTTCGTGAAGCCGACGATCGGCGTGGAACACGTCGGCGTGACGCGCACGATCGCGGGCTGGCTCACGTCGCACGGCATTCAGCTCGATCCGCTCAGCGGCGTCAACGTCGCGGCGCTGCTGTACCTCGCGACGCTCCTCGGCGGGTTCGCGGTGCTCTACACGCAGATGGTGCTGATGAACGTGATGGGTCAGTACATCATGTACGACCTGCGCAAGCAGATCTTCGGGCACCTGCAAAAGCTCGACATCCAGTTCTTCGATCGCAATCCCGTCGGACGTCTCATCACGCGCGTGACCACGGACGTCGACGCGCTGAACGAGCTGTTCACCGCCGGCTTCGTCGCGATCTTCGGCGACATCTTCGTGCTCCTCGGCATCGTCGGCGTGCTGTTCTGGATGAACTGGCGCATGGCGCTCGTGCTCTTCTCGATCACGCCGTTCATCGTGCTCGTCTCGATCTGGTTCCGTCGCGGCGCGCGCAAAACATATCGCCAGGTGCGCGCGCGCATCGCGGCGATCAACGCGTTCCTGCAGGAACACATCTCAGGCATGTCGACGGTGCAGCTCTTCAATCGCGAGGAGAGCGAGGCCGCGAAGTTCGACTCGCTCAACGCCAAACATCGCGACGCGAACATCGACTCGATCTTCTACTACGCGGTTTTCTATCCGATGATCGAGCTGATCGAGACGATCGGCGTCGCGCTGATCGTCTGGTACGGCGGCGGGAAGGTCATGCAAGGCACGCTGTCCCTCGGCGCGCTGGTCGCGTTCTTCCAGTACTCACAGCGTTTCTACCAGCCGATCTCCGATCTCTCCGAAAAGTACAACATCCTCCAGGCCGCGATGGCCGCAAGCGAACGCGTGTTCAAGCTGCTCGACACGCCGGTGAAAATCCAAGAGGACCACGGCGTCGAAGCAAAGGCGCTGGAGTCGATCGAGTTCAAGAACGTCTGGTTCGCGTACAACGAGGGGACGAAGGGCCAAGGGCCGAGGGCCGAGGGCCGAGGGCCGGACGAATCATCCAACGCGGATCAAAGCGAAGCCCCTCGGCCCTCGGCCCTTGGCCCTCGGCCCTCAGAACCCGACTGGGTTCTCCGCAACGTCTCGTTCCGCGTGAATCGCGGCGAACGCATCGCTCTCGTCGGACACACCGGCGCCGGCAAGACGACCGTCACGTCGCTGTTGCTCCGTTTCTACGACATTCAGCGCGGCGAGATCCTCATCAACGGCATCGACATCCACAAATACAACCTCGCGTCGCTGCGCCGGCTCTTCGCGATCGTGCAGCAGGACCTCTTCCTCTTCACCGGCAACATCGCCGACAACATCGCCCTCGGCGACGACGAAATCTCGCCGGACGAGATCCGCACCGCCGCCGCGCGCGTCCAGGCGGATCGCTTCATCACGCGACTGCCTGAAGGCTACGAGTCGCAAGTCCGTGAGCGCGGCGCGGGATTGTCGGTAGGGGAAAAGCAGCTCCTGTCATTCGCGCGCGCACTCGCGTTCGATCCGCCCGTGCTCATCCTCGATGAGGCGACGTCGTCGATCGACACCGAGACGGAGCACCTGATTCAGGAGGCGATTCAGACGCTTTTGCACGGCCGGACGTCGATCGTCATCGCGCATCGGCTGTCCACGATTCGCTCGGCGGACGCGATCCTCGTGTTCCACCACGGGGAGATTCGCGAGCAGGGAACGCACGAGGAATTGATGCAGATCGGCGGGCTCTATCGGCGCCTGTACGAGATCCAATATCGCGAGGCCGTCGTCGCGTGAGGATTTTTCTCCACCGGAACTTCACTAAATCGTTATTTGACTTCCGTCACGAGTAGGCCTAAGGTTCGCAAATCCATACAACTGAAAACAATGGACCGTGAAGGGAGGGGAGGCGATGACCGTAAGGTTCTTCCCCGGGAGTCAGAAACACAAAACCAGCCTCATCGCAGGTTTTCTCAGGCAGTTCCGCGTCGCACACGAAATGGTGCGCCCCGAGGAGTACAAGTACACGCACCATCTCGGGTCCGATCCCGCGATCGAAGTGGACGGCAACTTATTCGTGGATCCGAACGAAGACGCGCTGAAGAAAATCTTGCACGTCGACTGACAACCGAAGCCAATCTGAAGGCCGGGCTCAACGCCCGGCCTTCTTGTTTCAGGCGAACATGGTCTCCGCCTCGCGCTCGACTGCGTGGCGAATGCGACCTTCGAACATCGACGCCATGAAGGGCAGCTTCGAGTCGATGATCACCTCGGAATCGGTGATGTCGACGGTGCCGCTGATCGAGAATCCGCGCGCCTTCCCTTTGAAGTGCAGCGTGTCGCCTGCCCAGTCGTGCGTGACGTCTTCGGCGTGCCCGCCGAATTGCGACATCAACTGATCGATCTTCTGCTCGACCCGCGTGCGGGCCAGAGCCTTGGTGGTGCGATGCGGTACGGCGATGCGCATGTATCTCTCCTTCGCGAGTGGTCTTCTATGCCACTCCCTTGCCTCTTCGCAATGCCCGAGGGATACTCGGGCGCCGGGACTTCTGCTGGGTCGCCGCAACCATGCTTTCAAAAACATGGGGAGCCGCGACGTGTGGCATTGACGCCACCCGCATCATCATCGAAGTCGACGCCCGCCCGGCCCAACAGCCGGGATTCACCATGGTCGG
>DASVNL010000871.1:0-2478 GCA_036383875.1 Thermoanaerobaculia bacterium | reverse complement strand
TCCGCGAGATCCTGCTTGCGCGCGTCGATCGCACGATCCACCGCGGCGTCGTCGTACTCCGGACCCCAGTACGCGTGATCCATCACGAACGAGCGCGGCTGATGCAGCTCTTCGTTCCAGACCCAGTACGCCGCGCCGATCGCGCCACCGGCATCGCCGGCAGCGGCCTGGATGTATTGCTCTTTGTACGGCGAGCGGTCGAACACGAGTCCGTTCGCAACGCTGTTGTATCCGCATCCGCCCGCGAGGCAGAAGTTCGGGATTTTCGTCTTCGCGTAGAGCGAATTCGCGAGCTCGAAGTACGCCTCCTCGAACATCGCCTGCATCGACGCGGCGAGATCTTTGTGGCGCTGCTCCATCGGATCGGACGAAGCGCGCACGGGGCCGAGTTTCTCGACGAGCTTCTCCGAGAACACCGGACCGATCGCCGGCGAGCCGCCCTGCCAGACCATGTCGAGGCCGCGCGTGTGATGCGTGAAGTAGTCGAGGTTCAGCGCGAAGCGGCCGTCCTTGACCTGCACGATGTCGCGCATCTCGTTCATGAACGACGGTTTGCCGTATGGCGCGAGCCCCATGACTTTGTACTCGTCGCCGTAGTGCGGAAAGCCGAGGTACTGCGTCATGGCGGTGTAGAAGATGCCGAGGGAGTGCGGGAAGCCGATTTCGCCGAGGACTTCGATCTTGTTGCCGCGGGCGACGCCCCACATCGAGCTGACGAAATCGCCGAAGCCGTCGATCGAAAGCACCGCCGACTCTTCGAACGGCGAGACGAACGCCGCAGACGCGAGGTGCGCGCGGTGATGCTCAACGTGATGCAGCTTCGGCTTCAGCGAGTCGACGTGAAACGCCTCGACGAACTCGGAGCGGATGTCGCGGATCTTCGCGCGATTCTCGAGACGCCGCTTCACCGCCGACATCGACGGGCGCTTCGTGAGCAGAAAGCGGACGCGCTGCAACATGCGCGCGTTCGGATCGCGATTCACGGCGATGTGATCGACCTCGTTGAGACTCACACCCGCTTCGCGCAGGCAGTAGTCGATGGCCGCGCTCGGGAAGCCCGCCCAGTGCTTGATGCGTCGAAATCGCTCTTCCTCGGCGGCAGCGACGAGCTTTCCGTCGATGAGAATGCAGGCGGAAGCGTCGGCGTGATGTGCGTTGATGCCTAAAATGATCATGCGTGCGTGTCGTTCTCGTGAATCGCTACTTTCAACCCGACCATTCTGCAACAAGTCAGATTGCGTCCGACCTCGCTGCGCATCTCGCGTCGCGCGGATGGCAGGTCGCGGCCATCACCAGCCGCCAGCGCTATGACGATCCGCGCGCGAAACTCCCCGCGCATGAGAACTGGAACGGCGTCGAAATTCATCGCGTCTGGTCCACTCGCTTCGGCCGCGGCGGCCTGGCCGGTCGCGCCATCGACTACCTCACCTTCTATGCCAGCGCGTTCTTCGCGATGCGCCGCGAGCGCGATGCGGTCGTCGTTGCGATGACCGATCCGCCGATGCTTTCCGTGCTCGCGACGCTCGCGTCGAAGCGCGTCGTGAACTGGCTGCAGGATCTCTTCCCGGAGGTCGCCGAATCACTCGGCATCCGCGCGCCGCGCATCCTGCGCCGCATCCGCGACTGGTCTCTCCGTCGCGCGAAAACCAACGTCGTCCTCGGCGAGCTCATGGCTGCGCGCGTCCCGAACGCCGTCGTCATTCACAACTGGGCGGACGCGCAACTCGCGCCGGTCGCGATGAAAAACGACCGCTTCGTCGTCGGGTACTCAGGAAATCTCGGACGCGCGCACGAATTCGGCACGATCATTGGCGCGATGCAGCAACTTCCCGACGTGCGCTTCGTCTTCACCGGCGGCGGCGCGCAACTCGAGCACGTGCGACGCGAAGCCGGGGCGAACGCGGAGTTCCGTCCGTACGCGCCGCGCGAGCGTCTGAGCGAAAGCCTCTCGTCCGCGGACGCGCATCTCGTCTCGCTCCAGGCATCGCTCGAAGGGTTGATCGTGCCGAGCAAGTTCTACGGAATCCTCGCCGTGGCGCGTCCGGTGATCTTCATCGGCGCGCGCGACGGCGAACTTGCGCGCATCATCGAAGAGCATCGCTGCGGCGTGGTCGTCGAACCCGGCGACGTCGAAGGATTGAAGAACGCGATCGCGAAGGTCGCGAGCGATCCGGACATGGGACGTCGCGGACGCGAGCTGTACCTCGAACGCTTCGCGCCGAGTCACGCGTTCGCCGCGTGGGAACGCGTGCTGGAGGCCGCCGCGTCATGACGCGCTATCGCCGCCAGTTCGTGCTCGTCCTCGTCGCGACCGGTGCGGCGTTGCTGCTCGCGTACTTTCTGACGCATCCCGAAATCGCGCGCGATCCCGTCGTGCCGAAAGATTTGAACGCGCTCGCGAAGTGGGTGAACACGCATCCGGCGGACGTCATCGCGGCGAGTGCGCTCTCCGACGCCGCGCTCGACTCGAACCTGCCG
>DASVNL010000870.1:0-4089 GCA_036383875.1 Thermoanaerobaculia bacterium | reverse complement strand
GCCACCCGACCATGAAGGGAGGCACCGTGGTTGGGCGGCGGCCTCCCGCCAACTGCCAACCGCCAACCGCCAACTGATTCCTCGGAGGAACGCATGACTCCCCCCTGGTACCAACACTTCGACTACTGGGTCCGGCCCAACCTCAACTATCCGCGGCGTGCGCTCACCGACATCCTGCGTGTCGCCGCATCTGACGTGCCCGACAAGCCGTGCACGACCTTCCTCGGCGCGACGCTCACCTTTGCCGAGATCAAAACGCGCGCGGACAAATTCGCGAGCGCGCTTGCGGCGATGGGCATCGCGAAAGGCGATCGCGTGGGCGTGATGTTGCCGAATTGTCCGCAGTACGTGATTGCCGTCTTCGGCATCCTGCGTGTCGGCGCGATCGTGGTGAACATCAACCCGCTCTACACGCCGCGTGAGGTGGCCGTCGTCGCGAACGACTCCGGGATGCGCATGATGATCGTGCTCGATCTGCTCGCGCCCGTGGCCATGCAGACACCGCTCGAGAGATTCATCATCACGTCCGCGGGCGAATACAGCGTGCACAACGCGCCGTGTCCATCGATCGACGGAGCGGAACGTTTCTGCGATGTGCTCGCGAGCGTCGACGTGCCGAAGTTGCCGCGCGTGCAGATCGATCCGGAGAACGACGTCGCCGTGCTGCAGTACACCGGCGGAACGACCGGCACGCCGAAAGGCGCGATGCTCACGCACTTCAACATCTTCGCGAACGTCGTGCAGTCCACCACGTTGCACATCCCCGCGCTGCGTCGCGGCGACGAGCGCTATCTGCTCGTCATTCCGTTCTTTCACATCTACGGATTCACCGTCGGGATGATGGCCGGCATGTGGCTCGGCGCGCAGCAGATCCTCATCCCGAAGTACGACGTCGACGCGCTGCTCGACGCGGTGCGCGATTACCGGCCCACGTACTTTCCCGCGGTCCCGACGATCTACATCTCGCTGCTCAATCATCCGCGGGCGCGCGAGTCGGGACTCGACAAGATTCGCGCGTTCAACAGCGGATCGGCGCCGTTGCCTCTCGAAGTGCTCGAGCAGTTCGAGCAGATGACGGGTGGGTTGCTCAGCGAGGGTTACGGCTTATCCGAGGCTTCGCCGGTGACGCATACGAGCCCGTCGTTGTCGATTCGGAAACCGGGGAGCATCGGCATCCCGCTGCCCGACACCGACATGAAAATCGTCGACCTGGACGAAGGCACGAAGATCCTCGGCATCGGCGAAGAAGGGGAGCTGTGCATCGCCGGACCGCAGGTGATGAAGGGCTATTGGAATCGCGACGACGAGACCGCGAAGACCATTCGCACCGACGCGAACGGAGTGCGCTGGCTGCACACGGGCGACATCGCCACGATGGACGCGGACGGCTTCTCCTACATCGTGCAGCGCAAGAAGGACATGGTCATCGTGTCCGGCTTCAACGTCTATCCGAGCGAAGTCGAGAGCGTGCTGTTCACGCATCCCGCGGTGATGGAAGCCGTCGTCATCGGCGTCCCCGATGCGTATCGCGGCGAGGTCGTGAAAGCCTTCGTCGTTCTCAAGCCCGGCGCCTCCGCGACCATCGAAGAACTGCAGTCCCATTGCGCGAAGGACCTCGCTGAATTCAAGCGCCCCGCGCATTTCGAGATCCGTGCAACACTCCCGAAATCGGCAGTCGGGAAAATTCTCAGACGCGTATTGCGAGAAGAAACGTAGGAGTCGATTGCATGTCATTCACAATCAGCCGGGCCGTCGTGATCGGCTCAGGCACCATGGGCGGCGGCATCGCCGCGCACTTCGCGAACGCAGGCATTCCGGTGTACCTGCTCGACGTCACGCAGGAGATCGTGAAGGCCTCCTTCGAGCGGATGAAGAAGAACAAGCCGGCGGCGTTCTTCACCCCCGAAACGGCGGACCTCGTGACCATCGGCGCGCTCGACGCGAAAGAAGCGTGGATCGGCGAGGCCGACTGGATCGTCGAGGCGATCTACGAAAACATGGATGCGAAGCGCGAGCTCGTCGCGCGCATCGATCGCCTCCGCAAGCCGAACAGCATCGTCTCGAGCAACACCTCGGGGCTGCCGATCAATCAGATCGCGGTCAATGCTTCGGAAGACTTCCGCAGGCACTTCATCGGCACGCACTTCTTCAATCCGCCGCGCTACATGAAACTGCTCGAGGTCATTCCGACGAATGACACTGCACCCGAGGTCACGAAGTTCGTGCGCGAGTTCGCGGAGCAGCGACTTGGCAAAGGCGTCGTGCTTTGCAAAGACACGCCGAACTTCATCGCCAACCGGCTCGCGTCCGTCGGCGGCGCGGGACTCAGCGACTTCGCGCTCGAGCACGACTACACCGTCGAAGAAGTCGACGCCATCGCCGGGCCGCTCATCGGCCGTCCGAAGACCGCCGCGTTCCGCTTGCAGGATCTCGTCGGACTCGACGTCGCCAGTGCGGTCGGCTCGAATCTCTACGGCCTCATTCCGGACGACGAGTCGCGCGACGTCCTGCGCTCGCCGCGCGTCGAAGCGCTGCGCAAGTCGCAGATGGACAAAGGCCGCCTGGGGGACAAATCCGGCCAGGGCTTCTACAAGAAAGACGGCAAGACCATCCTCTCGCTCGACATCAAGAGCGGCGAGTACCGCCCGCGCATCGAGCCCGACATTCCGTCGCTTGCTGAAGCTGCAAAGATGCGCAAGCTTCCCGAACGCCTCAACTTCGTCCTGCAGCAACAGGACAAAGCGGGCGCGCTCGCGCGTCACGCCGTGTACAACGCGCTCGGCTACGCGTCGCGACGCGTGCCGGAGATCAGCGACGATCTGGTCAGCATCGACCAGGCTGTTCGCTGGGGCTTCTCCCACGACCTCGGGCCGTTCGAGCTCTGGGACGCCATCGGCGTGAAAGCCACTGCTGATGCGATGGAGACGAACGGAGTCGCCGTCGCGCCGTGGGTGCGCGAGATGCTCGCCGCCGGCAACGAGACGTTCTATCGCGACGGCTCGGTGTACGACCCCGCGACGAAGTCGTACGTCCCGATCGAGAAAGACCCGCGACAGATTTCGCTCGCGACCTGCCCGGTCATCAAAGAGAACAAAGGCGCCAGTCTCCGCGACCTAGGCGACGGCGTGCTCTGTCTCGAGTTCCACACGAAGATGAACACGCTCGACGACGACATCCGCGCGATGACCATCGCCGCGGTCGAAGAAGTCGAGAGCGGCGACTGGGTCGGTCTCGTCATCGGCAATGACGGCGCGGACTTTTGTGTCGGCGCGAATCTCGCTGGCGGCCTCGGCGATCCGAATGCCGCCGTCAAAGGCATACAGGACGCGCTGATGCGCGTGCGCTTCTGCGCGAAGCCTGTCGTCGCGGCGCCGTTCGCGCGCACGCTCGGTGGTGGCGTCGAAGTGGCGATGGCCGCTTCGCGCATCGTCGCGGCGGGCGAAACGTACATGGGCCTCGTCGAAGTCGGCGTCGGACTGATTCCCGGCGCGGGCGGCTGCAAGGAAATGATTCGCCGCGTCGTCTCACCGGCGATGAAGAAAACGCCCGGCGCCGATCCGCTGCCGTTCATCCAGAACATCCTGCAGGTCGTCGGCGCAGCGAAGGTGTCGTCGAGCGCGGAAGAAGCGCGCTCGTTCGGATTCCTCAGCGACGCCGACCGCGTCTGCATGAATCGCGATCACCTGCTGTTCGAAGCGAAACACGAAGTGCTCACGCTCGCCGCGGATGGCTACGCGCCGCCGGTCAACGGCGACAACTGCTACATCGGCGGCCGCGACGTCCGCGCCGCGCTCAAGGCCGGCATCCACGTCCTCCATCAGGGCGGCTACATGACCGACTACGACACGGTGGTCAGCACGAAACTCGCGCACGTCCTCTGCGGCGGCGACCTCACCAGCCCACAGTGGGTGAGCGAGCAATACCTGCTCGATCTCGAGCGCGAGGTCTTCGTCGGATTGCTGAGCGATCAACGAACGATGGACCGCATTCAACACATGCTGAAGACAGGGAAGCCGTTGAGGAACTGAGGAACCGGTTGGCGGTTGGCAGTTGGCGGTTGGCGGGGAGCCGCCGCACAACCACGGGTTT
>DASVNL010000869.1:0-18598 GCA_036383875.1 Thermoanaerobaculia bacterium | reverse complement strand
CCGATGATCGCGCGCGATCGCGTCATCGGCGTCATCGCGGTCGAGAGTTTCAGGAAGAACGCGTTCACCGCCGACGATCTGATCCTCCTCACCGCGATCGCGAATCAGGCCGCGGTCGCGCTGGAGAACGCGCACCTCTATCGCGATCTCGAAGGACTCACGTATGCGCTCGAACAGCGCGTGCAGGAGCGCACGAACGAACTGCGCGAAACGAACCTGCGCCTCATGGCCGCGGATCGCTCGAAGAATCAGTTCCTCGCGAACATGTCGCACGAGCTGCGCACGCCGCTCAACTCGATCATCGGCTTCTCCAGTGTGCTCATCGACGCGACGCGCGGACTGCTGATGCCGCGCCTGCATCGCTTCCTCGAAAACATCCACGCCGCCGGCAATCACCTGCTCGCGCTGATCAACGACATCCTCGATCTCTCGAAGATCGAAGCCGGGAAGATGGAGCTGCGCGCGGACACGTTCGATCTGCATGAGACGATCGCGGCAGTCGAGCGCGTGATGAAAGGCTTCGCCGCGGAAGCGAAAGTGCAGATCGTGTCGAGCATCGATCCGACGCTGCCGAACGTGCGGCTCGACGAAGGCCGGCTCAAGCAGATCCTCTTCAACCTGCTCTCGAACGCGGTGAAGTTCTCGCCGCACGGTGGAATCGTCTCGATCACCTGCCGTCTCGTCGGCAAGGACTATTCGCCGCTCGGCTTCGACACGGTGCGCATCGACGTCACGGATCAGGGCATCGGCATTCCGTCCGATGAGCTCCAGCGGATCTTCGTCGAGTTCTACCAAACGGAACAGGGACGCCGCGCACGCAACGGCGGCACCGGCCTCGGACTGTCGCTCACGCGCAACTTCGTCGAGCTGCATCACGGGCGCATCGAAGTGAAGTCGAAGCCGGCGGAAGGGTCGACGTTTACGCTGTATCTGCCGGTCGATTACGTCGAGGCTGCGGCAGCGCCCGCCCGGCACGACGAGCGTTTGCCGACGGCGCGGGTATAATCCGCCGCCCAACCGACGCTCGCAGTACGTCAACTCACTTCAAAGGAAAATCAGATGTCCAATCGTACGTTCACCATCATCAAGCCGGACTCCGTCCGCAAAGGCAACTTCGGCAAGATCATCAGCCGCATCGAGGAGCAGGGCTTCAAGGTGCTCGGCATCAAGAAAATCGCGCTTTCGCAGCGCCAGGCGGAGGCGTTTTACGCGGTGCACAGCGCGCGTCCGTTCTACGGCGACCTCGTCAAGTACATGACCTCGGGTCCCGTGTTCGTGGCTGCGCTCGAGCGCGAAGGCGCCGTGCCGCATCTCCGCCAGATCATGGGCGCCACCGATCCGACCAAGGCCGACGCGGGAACGATCCGCAAGGACTTCGGCGAGTCGATCGAGCAGAACGCGATCCACGGTTCCGACTCGGACGAGAACGCGAACATCGAGATCGCATTCTTCTTCGCCGAGAGCGAGCTCGTTTAAACGCAGGTGGAGCGGCGGGCTCTCAGCCCGCCGTTCATTCCGTTACGATGATCGCGGACAGCCCCTTCGCCTCGAGCGCGCTCCGCGTCGTCACCGCCTGATCGCGCGTCGAGTACGGGCCGATGCGCACGCGCCACAACGACGTCTTGTCGATGTACGCGCGCTGGCCGATCGACGTGAGCCGCTCCTGCAGCGCCTTCGCATTCGCCTCGACCGAGAACGCTCCCACCTGCACGATGAACTGCGGGCCGCTGCGTCGCGTCGTGGTTGACGCTGATGTCGTCGCGGGTCGCGGCGCGGGTGTGCGTGTCGCCGTGGTGCGCGGTGCCGCGCCTTCGACCGGCACTTCTTCGATGCGTTTGCCGTCCGCGGAAACTTGTTTGCGCGTGACGGTGTCGCCGCGCTGCGTCTCGACTGCAACGCTATCGACGACGACCGGCTCTTCCCTCACTTCCGGCTCGGCCACGACCGGCGCGGATTCGACGCGCGTCACCGCGGGCAGCGGCGTGACCGGCTCGGGCGCCGGCGTTGGTGCAGGCGCAGCAGGCGCGACCTGCGCAGGCGTCGGGAACTCGACTTTCGGCGCATCGCTGCGCGGCGTCGGCGCGGGAATCACCGGCACCGACTTCGGCGCCTCGGCGACGGTCACACCGAACGGCTGCGGCGGCTCGCGCTCGCCACTGCCGATCTTCACGACTTTGATGTCCACTTCGCCGATGCCTGGATCGATGAGACCGATCTTTTGCGCCGCGGCATACGAGAGATCGATGAGCCGCCCGCCGATGTACGGGCCGCGATCGTTGACGCGCACGCGCACGGTCTGGCTGGTGCGCGGATTGGTGACGTCGAGAACGGTACCGAAGGGCAGCGTACGATGTGCGGCCGTGAGCTGCGCCGGATCGAAGATCTCGCCGTTCGCAGTCGTGCGTCCGGAGAACTCCTCGCCGTACCAGCTCGCGACGCCGCGCAACGGCTCCATCTGCTCGCGCGTCGGCGGGGCCGTCGTCGCGCAGCCGTAAGCCAGCACCACGATCAGCGCACACACGAACGTGCGGATTGCAGTTCCCTCGGCCCGATCAACTGTCATACGCGCACTTCTCCGACTTCGTTCCGGATCAGTTCACGCTCCGCCTCGAGGATTGGATCGACGTCCTCGCGGAGGAAGCGCTCAGTCTGCGACGTTGCCAGGCCAGTGTAATCCTCCGGACGCGACATGCGTTCCAAAGATGCGCGATCGATCCCGAAGAGCTCGTCAGCCGCGATGCGCGCGAAAAGATCGTTCTCCGCGGCGCCGCCTTTGAGCGCATCAGCCGCGCCCTTCGCGTGAATGCGAATGCGCTCGTGCAGCACCTGGCGATCGCCGCCGCGCGCCGTGCCTTCCATCATGATGTTCTCAGTCATGAGGAACGGCAGCTCGCGACGCACGTTCGTCGCGATGACGTCTTCGTGCACGACGATGCCGCCGATGATGTTGTCGTAAATGAGCAGCACCGCATCCGCCGCGAGGAAGGCCTCGGGGATCGCGATGCGGCGATTCGCGGAGTCGTCGAGCGTGCGCTCGAACCATTGCGTCGCCGCGGTGAGCGCGGGATTCAGCGCGTTGACGATGAGGTGTCGCGTCAACGCGTCGATGCGTTCCGCACGCATGGGATTCCGTTTGTACGGCATCGCGGAAGAACCGATCTGTTCTTCTTCGAACGGCTCTTCGATCTCGCGCAGGTGCTGAAGGAGGCGCATGTCGTACGCGAACTTCGACGCGGACTGCGCGAAGCCCGCGAGCGAGTTCACGACCTGCGAGTCGACTTTGCGCGAGTACGTCTGGCCCGACACCGGGTAGCTGCGCTTCAATCCGACCTTCTCCGCGACGAGTTGTTCGAGGCGATGGACTTTCGACTCGTCGCCGCCGAAGAGGTTGAGGAACGAGGCCTGCGTGCCGGTGGCGCCTTTGACACCGAGGAGGGCGAGCTGGGAGGCGCGGAACTCGAGGTCGCGATAGTCGAGAAGGAGATCGTGCAGCCAGAGCGTCGCGCGCTTGCCGACCGTCGTGAGCTGCGCGGGCTGGAAGTGCGTGAACGCGAGCGTCGGGGTCGCGCGCCACCTCCACGCGAAGTCGCGCAGCTTCGACATCAGATTGACGATGCGCCGCCGCACGATGTGCAGCCCCTCGGCCATCTGCAGGATGTCCGTGTTGTCCGTGACGTACGCGGACGTCGCGCCGAGGTGGATGATCCCCCTCGCGGAGGGCGCTTGAAGGCCGAACGCGTGCACGTGCGCCATCACGTCGTGACGCACTTCGCGCTCGCGACGCTCCGCGTCCTCGAAGTTGATCGTCTCGGCGTTGGCCTTCAGCTCCGCGATCTGCGCATCCGTGATCGGCAGCCCGAGCTCCTGCTCGGCCTCCGCCAGCGCGATCCAAAGCCGCCGCCACGTGCGAAATTTGAAGTTGGGCGAAAAGAGGTAGGACATCTCCCGCGACGCATACCGTTCCGTCAGCGGGTTCGAGGCGTTGTCATGCTTCACGCACGAATTATCTAATTGTCGATCACCCGATTGAAATTCATTTCAATTCGCACCGATCCAATTAAAATCAAACGCCATTTCTTTTAATTTGATTCGATCCTCTTAAGATCAATTTGGATTCAAATCGCTTTTCCGACGTTTCTCCGGGCCGGCTCGTTGCGATCTCGCACGGTGGACATGACTTTGCCTTTATCCCGCAACCTCTTCCAAGGACATGGGATATCGCCGCAGCGACGTGGCCGCTCCTCGCAAAGGCGAGAGAGGAGCTGGCCCGACTGGACGGCGCTGGCCGTGCGGTCCGAGATCCGCAGCTCTTGCTCCGCCCGCTTCAGCAACGTGAAGCGCTTCGCTCGTCGAGCCTCGAGGGCACCTATGCCACACCCGAGGAACTGCTTCTCTTCGAAATGAATCCGCGGCAGCCCGCAAGCGCCAGTGAGCAGTCGAATGACTGGCTCGAGGTTTCGAACTACGCAGCGGCGGTGCGACACGGAACGAACCGCCTGGCAACGCTTCCCTTGTCTCTGCGCCTGATCCGAGAGATGCACGAGCAGCTGTTGCGTGGCGTTCGCGGGAGGGATCGTGATCCGGGCGAGTTTCGTCGCACGCAGGTTCATGTGGGCGTGGGTCGCAGATACGTCCCACCTCCGGTCAACGAGCTCGACGCCTGCCTCGATGACTTCGAACGATTTCTGCATGAATCCCAAGCGATCGATCCGTTGATTCGAACGTTCCTCGCCCACTACCAGTTCGAAGCGATTCACCCATTCATCGACGGCAACGGACGTGTCGGACGCGCGCTCCTTTCGCTCTGCGCGTACCAATGGTCGGAGCTCTCGCATCCCTGGCTCTACGTCAGTCCCTATTTCGATCGATACAAGGACGAGTACATCGACGCTCTCTTTTCTGTGAGCACGGATGGCGATTGGAATCGCTGGATCGATCTCTGCCTGCGAGGCACGATCGAAGTCTGTCAGGACGCAACCCGCCGCTGCGATCTGCTTCGTGGGCTGCGCGATGAGTACCATGAACGGGCCGACAGGTGGAGTGGACGCATGCATCGACTCATCGACGGGCTTTTCTCGAATCCGATCGTTTCGATCCCGACACTCCAGAAGCAGTTGAACGTCACGTATCCAACGGCGAAGACGGACGTGGACAAACTGATCGCCGAGGGCATCCTCGAGCCGCTTGCTTTACGACGTCCACAAGCGTTTTACGCGCGCGCAATTTTCGCAGCCGCGTATTCGGAAGAGCCGTAGCGTACACTTAGCGCGGATGTCTTCGGTCTCCATTCATGAGTCGCGTCGGACGTCACAG
The DNA here is from genome assembly GCA_036383875.1 of Thermoanaerobaculia bacterium. Lineage (GTDB taxonomy): Bacteria > Acidobacteriota > Thermoanaerobaculia > Gp7-AA8 > Gp7-AA8 > QHVT01. The sequence goes on along the minus strand of DASVNL010000869.1, from coordinate 13,285 downwards.
GTGACGCTGCGGGCTGTGGTTCTGCTCGCCGGCGTGCTGTTCGTCGTCTTCGCGATCTCGTTCGTCTTCAGCGATCGCGGGCTGCCCGAGTTGCAGCACGCGCGGACGCGTGTGGCCGGACTGCGCGCGGACATCGCGAAGACCGAGGCGGAGAACGCGCGGTTGCGCGCGGAGATCGAGAGCGTCAAGAAGTCTTCGTACGCCGTCGAGCGCATCGCCCGCGAAGACCTCGGCATGTCCCGCAAGGGCGAAGTCGTCTACATGCTCCCGAAGAAGTAGGCGAATGCGGAACGCCGGCGCCTCGCCGGCTGGACTGCGGGCGCCTCGCCCGCACGATTTCCACGCGACGGCGGCGAGGCGCCGCTGTTCTGATGCTCAGCCGAGCGGCACTTGCTGCGTGATCGTTTCTCCTGCATCGCGCGCTTCGACTTCCACACTCTCGATGCCGATGCGGCGGAGCACGAAGTGCTCGTCGACGCGCTCGCCAACGCGCACCGTCGTGACCTGACCATCGCGCGTGAACGCCGCGATCGGGTTGCGATCGGGGCCGAACTTGCCGATGTAGCGCGAGGTGAATCTGAGTCGCGGCTTCTCTTCGACGACGACGGGCGGCGGCGCGATTGCGCGCTCGACCACGACCGGCGGCGGCGCGATGTATGCGACGCGCTCGATCGGCGCGGGTGCCTCGCGATACGCGAAGAGATTGCGATTGCCGAGGGAGCGGTTGTGTTTCGCGGTGGGATGATCGAGGGCGAGTGAGGCGGGCTTCGCCGCCTCGGGCGACGCGGCCCGTTTCACGCTGGCGACGGGCGCGGGATCGACGTGATGCCATTCAATCCCGCGCACCCAGAAGCCCACGGTCGCGGCGACGCAGGCGGCGGAAGCGACGGCGAATTTCGTGCGCATGCCTCTCTGACGAGGCATCGCACGTCGCGGTTACTCCAAGAGGTCCGCGTAGCGATGCAGCACGCCCGCGAGAATCACGATCTGCTCGTTCGCTTCCTTCCACTTCTTCTGCTCGATCGCCTCGCGCACGCCGGGCAGCGTCTTCACGCCATAACCGGTGTAGAAGCCGGGCGCGTACACGTGATGGCGATACCACGGACGCACGGGCAGACCTTCGTTGCGCGTCAGCGCGCGCTCGAGCGACATCAGCGTCGAGTCGGAACGCGATTTCTTCGCGTCGTACGCACGCGCATTCTTCTGCAATCGCGCGACTGCGTTCTGCAGCGGTGCGAGCTCGAGATGCGGAACCTCGCCCGCGGCTTTCGGCGCGGTGAACGGCTTCGTCGGATCGGATGCGAGCTCCGCGGCGCGCTCGCGAATCTGCGCGTTGCGCTCTTCCGCGTCTTCGCGCGCTTCGGTCACCAACTCTTCGACTTCGCCGAGGTAGCGCGACACCGTCGATGCGAGCGTCGTTGTTTCGAACGGCAGCGTGTCCGCATTCGCGAGACGCAGCATCATGCGACCCGTCGTCTTCGCCTGCGTCACGCCGTAGTCGAACGTCGGATCGCCGAAGCGCATGTAGTGATCAAACGAGTCGTACGCGGAGTGATACACGCCGTACTCCGACTCGCCGTCGTAACCGACATTCAACGCCGCGATGCCCGCGTGCTGCAGGAACGGCGTGTAATCGGATCCGGAGCCAAGCGCGTAAAGACGCAGCAGTGAACGCTCGCGAATCTCGCGACGTTCTTTGTTCGTCTCCGCGTCGATGATCTGCTTCGCTCGCGCACGTTCGAGCACAGACACGCCGCGCTGCGGATCCTGCACGTCGCGCGCGACTTCGGTGACGAAGCGCTCGAGCGTGTGCGATCCGCCGACGTCGAGGAAGCCGCGGCTGTTCGAGTCGGAGTTGATGTAGATGACGGCGTGCTTCTCGAGCTCCGCCTGGTGCGCTTCGACCCATTCGGTCGAGCCGAGGAGACCTTGCTCTTCGCCGTCCCATGCGGCGAAGACGAGCGTGCGGCGCGGACGCCAGCCCGTCTTCGCGAGCTCGCCGATCGCACGCGCTTCTTCGAGCAGCGCGACCATGCCGCTCGTCGGATCGGCGGCGCCGTGCACCCACGCGTCGTGATGATTGCCGCGCAGAATCCACTGATCCGCGAGGTCGCTGCCGCGCATCTTCGCGATGACGTCGTACGCGGGTACGGTCTTCCAGTCGAATTCGAGCTTCACGTGAACGCGGGCGGGGCCGGGGCCGAGGTGATAGGTGAGGGGAAGTGCGCCACGCCATTTCTCGGGCGCGATCGGACCGGTGAGATTGCGAAGCAGCGGCAGCGCATCGGCGTAACCGATCGGCAGCACCGGGATCTTCGTGATCGTCGGCGCGTTCGCGCGATCGAGGCGTTTCGTTTCGGGAGTCGCGCCGGCGTTCGGCGTCAGCGGATCGCCGGGAAACAGCGGCATGTCCGCAACGGATCCGCGCTGCGCGCTGAGATCGCTGCGATACGCGCCCTTCGGATAGACGTCGCCGATGAAGTACCCGTCGTCGCGCGGATCGGAGTAGATGATGCACGCGATCGCGCCGTGTTCCGCCGCGACCTTCGGCTTGATGCCGCGCCACGATCCGCCGTACCGCGCGATCACGATCTTGCCGCGCACGTCGACGCCCTGCTCCGCGAGCGTCTCGTAGTCTTTCGGCACGCCGTAGTTCACGTACACCAACTCGCCCGTGACGTCGCCGTCTGTCGAGTACGCGTTGAACGTCGGCAGGATCTCGTCGACTTGTCCCGACGTCTTGTCTTCCGCGAGCGCGGGCTCCGCGAGCTTCGCTTTGTACGACTCCGGCGCGATCAACTCGACGACGCGCGTCTTCGGCGTCGGGAAGAGCACGTCGAAGCGCTCGACGGTCGTCTCGTAGCCCCACGACTTGAACAGCGACGCGATGAACTCGGCGTTTTCTTTGTCGTACGCGGAGCCCAGGTGATGCGGACGCGCGGAGAGGCGCTGCATCCACGTGCGGAGATTTTCTTTCTTGAGCTGCGCGTCGAAGCGCGACTCCAACGCCTGCTGCTTGGCCGGATCGTCGAAGCCGTAAATCGGTTTCGGCGGAGTCTGTGCGAAGAGTGCGGTGGAGACGAGCAGAGACGACGCGATCAATCGGCGCATGGCGCGCGATTCTACTCGCGTGGTGTACGCGAACCGATGTGTGATCCGTTGAAAGGTACAGCGTGTCGGAGGCTTGGCCAACCAGCGCTGCGGGCCGTGCCCGCCGCTATACTCCGGCCCCGATGTGCGGGATCAACGGAATCTTCGCCTACGGCGCGGACGCGCCGCCGGTCGATCGTGAGGAGCTGCTGCGCTCGCGCGAATGCATGCGCTCGCGCGGGCCGGACGCCGGCGATCAGTGGATCTCCGACGATCAGCGCGTCGGCCTTGGGCATCGCCGCCTCGCCATCATCGACCTCTCGCCCATGGGCGCGCAGCCGATGCATCGCGGGCAACTCGCAATCATCTTCAACGGCGAGATTTACAACTACCAGGAACTGCGCGCGAAACTCGCGGCGCGCGGTCGCACGTTCACGTCGCACTCCGACACCGAAGTCCTCTTGTACCTGTACGACGAGCTCGGCGAGGCGATGTTCAACGAGCTGCGCGGCATGTTCGCGATCGCGCTGTGGGACGGCGCGAAACGGCGCATGCTCCTCGCGCGGGATCCCTACGGCATCAAGCCGCTGTACTACGCCGACGACGGCAACACGATTCGCGTCGCGTCGCAAGTGAAGGCGCTCATCGCGAGCGGTCGCGTCGACAAACAGTTCGAGCCGGCGGCCGCCGCCGGATTCTTTCTGCGCGGCACCGTCCCCGAGCCCTTCACGATGTACCGCGCGATTCGCGCATTGCCCGCGGGCTCGTTTTGCTACGTCGATGCGAACGGCGTTGGCAAACCGCAGCAGTACTTCTCGATCGCCGCGACGTTGCGCGATGCGACGCACGGCGCGGTGCGACTCAGCGAGAGCGATCGCGTGCCGTTCGTGCACGACGCCGTGCTCGAGTCCGTGCGCTATCACATGGTCGCGGACGTGCCCGTCGGCGCGTTCCTCTCCGCGGGTATCGATTCGAGCGCGATCGTCGCGTTTGCGCGCGAGTCCGGCGCGACGGACCTGCAGACGATGACGTTGCGCTTCGAGGAGTATCGCGGACGTGACAACGATGAGGCGCCGCTCGCGGAAGTCGTCGCGCGCGAGTACGGCGTGCCGCACAGCATCCGCGAGCTCACGATCGCCGACTTCAAAGGCGAGCTCGATCGCATCTTCGCGGCGATGGACCAGCCGACCGTCGATGGCCTCAACAGCTACTTCATCAGCAAGGCCGCGGCGGAGCTCGGATTGAAAGTCGCGCTGTCCGGCGCGGGCGGCGATGAGCTGTTCGGCGGCTACACGTCGTTCCGCGACATCCCACGCTGGATGCCCGTCACGTCCGTGCTCTCAAAAGTTCCCGGCCTCGGCGAAGGCGTCTATCGCGTCAACACCGCGCTCGCGAAACGCAGCCGTCACGTGAGTCCGAAGATGGGCGAGATCCTGCGACACGGTTCGTCGTATGCGGGTGCGTATCTCGTCAAGCGCGGACGCTTTCTCGCCTCCGAACTTCCCGACGTCCTCGGCGCCGACATCGCGCGCGAAGGACTCGAGCGCCTCGATCTGCTCGCACTCATCGAGAACACCGTCACGCCCGACCCCGGCACGCCGTACGCGCGCGTCGCGGCGCTCGAATCGTCGCTGTATTTGCGCAACCAACTCCTGCGCGACATGGACTGGGCGTCGATGGCCCACTCGCTCGAAGTGCGCGTGCCGCTCGTCGACGCGCACCTGTTGCGCAAGCTCGCACCGGTGCTCGTCACACGCACAGGCCGCGGCAAGCAGATCCTCGCGAACGCGCCGGAGCCGCCGCTTCCCGAAGCAGTGCGCAAGCGTCGCAAGACCGGCTTCACGCTGCCGATCAAAGAGTGGCTGCAGCAGGAAGGCAAAGTCGAATTCGGCAAGCGCAGTTGGGCGCGCAAGGTGTACGAGGTGATGTTCTCGCCCGCGAACGGCTACTGGTGATGACGAACCGGCGCGCTGATGTTGCCGCGATCGCGCTGATCGTCATCGCGATGATCCGCATCGCCACGACGTGGACCGTCTTCTCAGCGACGATCGACGAGCCGATGCATCTCTCGGCCGGATTGCAGATCTACAAACAACACGCGTTCACGCTGCAGCAGGAGAATCCGCCGCTGCCGCGCGTCGTGCTCGCGTTCGCGCCGTGGATCGGCGGCGTCGAGCTGAAGTCCGACATCACCGAGCAACTGCGGCTGGTGTTTTTCTCGAACGATCGCTACAAAACGAATCTCGTGCTCGCGCGGTGCGGGAACCTCGTGTTCTTCGCGATTGCCGCATTCGCGGTGTGGTCATGGTCGCGACGTGAGCTCGGCAGCGCAGGCGGTTTGCTCGCGGTGTTGCTGTTCACGATGCAGCCGGTGATCTTCGGCTTCGCAGGACTCGGCACGCACGACATGCCCGCGACCGCAGGCTTCGCACTCGCACTCGCAGTCTTCGCACGCTGGCTCGACACACCCGACGCGAAACGCGCCGCGCTGTTCGGCGCCGCGTTCGGATTCGCAGTGTTGTGCAAGTTCTCGAACATCGGCTACGTCCCTGCCGCATGTCTCGCGATGACGATCGTGCGCATGATCGCGGATAGAAACGCGCGCGGCTTGTGGCGTCGCATGCTGCCAAGTTTCGCGATCGCGCTCGCCGCGACGCTCTTCGTGATCTGGACGGGCTACGGCTTCACGATCGACGCGTTCATCGGCGGCATTCGCAAGCTCGCCGAAGTCGATCGTCTCGGCCACAAGAGTTATCTCCTCGGCGAGCTCCGCACGACGGGCTGGTGGTACTACTTCCCGATCGCGCTCGCGTTGAAGACGACGCTCGCGTCACTCGTCCTCGCGATTGCCGCACTCTTCGCGAAACGCCAGCGCGTCGCAGGTGAAGCACTCGCCGCCGTCGCCGCGATTCTGCTCGTCGCGATGCCGAGTCATCTCAACCTCGGCATCCGCTACGTGCTCCCGCTCTACGCGCCGCTCAGCATCGCCGCGGCCGCCGCTGCACTGACGATGCTGCGCAGCACGCGACCGTTGCGCATCGCCGCGATCGTGCTTCTCGCGTGGCATTGCGGTGCGTCGCTCCTCGCGCATCCCGATGGCTTCGCGTACTTCAACGAAGCCGCGGGCCGCGAGCCGTGGACGATCCTCAACGACAGCAACATCGACTGGGGCCAGGACGTGCTTCGCCTGCGCGAGGTCGCGCGCGAAGAGAAGATCGCGAGCCTCACGACGTCGATCGCAAGCATGTCGTCGATCGACGACATCGGGCTGCCGCAACGCAACGATCTGCAAGTCTTCCAACCGCTGCACGGCTGGGTCGCGGTCAGCGAGTACAACCTCGCCTTCGGCCGCGGCATCAGCCCCGAGATTCGCACGTGGGTCGACGCGCAGTTCGAGAGCAAACCGTATCGCCGCGTCGGCAAATCGATTCGCCTCTATCACTTCCCCTGAAGCGACGGGTGCTGTTGTTGCACCGTACCAACGGTGTGCGACTCCCACGCTTCGCACCGGCGCTCCTCATCCTCCTCGGTGCTCTCCGCATCGCAGCGACGTGGAACACCTTCTCCGCAACCGCCGACGAAGGGATGCACGTCGTCGCGGGCCTGCAAGTTCTCGACAAAGGGCGCTACGACCAGCATCTCGTCAATCCGCCGCTGCCGCGCGTGCTCTCCGCGATTGGCCCGTATCTCGCGGGCGCACGTTTCGATGCGGACAGCACGATCGTGCCGCAGGCCGCGTCGATCTTTCACGCGACCCGCAACTACAAAACGATCCTCACACTCGCACGCGCATCGACCGTGCTGTTCTTCATCCTCGCCGCGTGGGCGACGTACGCGTGGACGCGACGCGAGTTCGATGAGCTGACCGCCGTCGTCGCACTGCTGCTCTTCACGACGCAGCCCGCGATCCTCGGCCACAGCGGACTGGCCACGCTCGACATCGCAGGCGTCGCCGGACTCGCCGTCGGTCTGCTCGCGTTCTCGCGCTGGCTCGAAGCACCGACGAAACGCAACGCCGCGATCCTTGGCGTCGCGTACGGCTTCGCGATCGCGTGCAAGTTGCTCTGCATCGTCTACGTGCCGGTCGCGTGCATCGCGATCTACATCGTGCGCGGCCTGCGCGATCGCTGGCGTCCGATCACGACGACGCCAATCGTCGCGATCACCGCAGCGTTCACACTGTGGGCCGGATACGGATTCAGCATCGGCCGCGATGCATGGGTCGGAGTGACGTTCCCGATTCCCGCGCCGGCGTTCTTTCACGGGCTCGTCGACGTCGTCCAGGGCAATGAGGAAGGGCTTCTCGCATACGCGCTCGGCCATGTGAGCCAGACGGGATGGTGGTGGTACTTCCCGTTCGCACTCGCGCTGAAAACGACGCTCGGTGTGTTGCTGCTGCTCGCGATCGGCGTGATCGCGCGCGACAAGCGATTCCTCGAGCCGCTCGCCGCGACGTTCGCAATCCTCGCGTTCTCGACGACGACGCACGTGCACATCGGCGTGCGTTACATCCTGCCGGTGCTCGTGCCGCTCTGCGTCGCAGCCGCTGCGGCATTCACGATCGCACTCGACCGGAAGCTTCTCGTGCGACGACTCGCCGGCGCGCTGCTCGCGTGGCATCTCCTCGCCTCGGCGATGGCGCATCCCGACTACGTCGCGTACTTCAACGAGATCGCGGTGCGCAATCCGTCGTGGTTCCTCGTCGACAGCAATCTCGATTGGGGCCAGGACCTGCTGCGACTCCGCGACGAAGTCCGCCGCGAACGCATCGCCGCTCTCGGCGTGAACGTGTTCTTCGGCGAGGCGATGAACGATCTCGGATTTCCACCGCTCACGCACATCGACGCCAACACTCCGACGTCCGGCTGGATCGCGGTGAGCGAAGGTTCGTATCGCGTGAACCGCGTCTACGGCGGCTTCGGCTGGTTGCGCGGAAAGCCGTACAGGCGGATCGGCAAATCGATCCGCCTGTACCACGTGCGTTAGTTGACGCTGGCCGGTTCCGGGTCGAGCGAGAGCTCGACCTTCCCGTCTGCACCCGCATTCGCGAACACCGTGTCGCCGGGCTTGAACTGCCCTTCGAGCAAACGGATCGCGAGCGGATCGATGATGAGTCGCTGCAGCGCGCGCTTGAGTGGTCGCGCACCGAACGCGGGGTCGAAGCCTTCCTTCGCGAGGATCTCCTTCGCCGCGTCGCTGATCTCGATCGACAGTCCGCGATCTTCGATCAGCTTCGACAGGCGCTTGAGCTGGATGCCGATGATCTGCTTGATCTCAGCGAGGTCGAGTGCGTGGAAGACGATCACGTCGTCGATGCGATTCAGGAACTCCGGACGGAAGCGCTGATGCAACTCCCCTTCGACGGCCTTGCGCATCGACTCCTCGGACAACGACCCTTTCGAGAAGTTGTGGATGTACTCCGAGCCGACGTTCGACGTCATGATGATCACGGTGTTCTTGAAATCGACGACGCGACCCTTCGAGTCGGTGAGCCGTCCGTCGTCGAGGATCTGCAGGAACACGTTGAACACTTCCGGATGTGCCTTCTCGATCTCGTCGAACAGCACGACCGCGTACGGCCGGCGACGAATTGCTTCGGTGAGCTGGCCGCCCTCTTCGTAGCCGACGTATCCGGGAGGCGCGCCGATGAGCCGCGCCACCGAGTGACGCTCGCCGTACTCCGACATGTCGATGCGCACCATCGAGTTCTCGTCGTCGAACAGGAACTCCGCGAGCGCCCGCGCGAGCTCCGTCTTGCCGACGCCCGTCGGTCCCATGAAGATGAACGAGCCGATCGGACGATTCGGATCCTTCAGTCCCGCGCGTGAACGCCGCACTGCATTCGCGACCGCGTGCACGGCCTCTTCCTGACCGATCACGCGACGGCGCAGGTTGTCTTCCATGCGCACGAGCTTCTGCATCTCGGACTCGAGCATCTTCGTGACCGGCACGCCGGTCCACTTCGACACGATCTCCGCGATGTCCTCGTCCGTCACTTCCTCGCGCAGCAGCGCGCCGCCCTTCTGCATCTCGGCGAGCTTCTGATTGAGCGCATCGACGTCGCGTTGCATCTGGGGAATCTGGCCGTAGCGCAACTCGGCGACGCGATTGAGATCGCCTTCGCGCTCGAGACGGGTCGCCTCTTCGCGCACGTCGTCCATCTTCTTCTTCAGATCGTTGATCTGGTTGATGACGTTCTTCTCGCTCTCCCACTGCGCCTTCAGGCCGGAGATCTTTTCCTGCAACTCCGCGATCTGCGAGCGCACGCCATCGAGACGCGCGAGCGTCGGCGCGTTGTCCTTCTCCTTCTGCAACGCCTGCTCTTCGATCTGCAACTGCGTCAGACGGCGCGTGAGCTCGTCGATTTCCTGCGGCATCGACGTGAGCTCGATGCGCAGTCGCGACGCCGCCTCGTCGATGAGATCGATCGCTTTGTCGGGAAGGAAACGATCGGTGATGTAGCGATGCGACAGCGTAGCCGCCGCGACGATCGCCGAATCCTGAATCGTCACCTTGTGATGCACTTCGTAGCGCTCTTTGAGTCCGCGCAGAATCGCGATCGTGTCTTCGACCGTCGGCTCTCCGACGAACACGGGCTGGAAGCGGCGCTCGAGCGCAGCATCTTTCTCGATGTGCTTCTGATACTCGTTGAGCGTCGTCGCGCCGATCGCACGCAGCTCGCCGCGCGCAAGCGCGGGCTTGAGCATGTTCGAGGCGTCCATCGCGCCCTCGGCCGCACCCGCACCGACGAGCGTATGCAGCTCGTCGATGAACAGAATCACTTCGCCTTCACTCTCCTCGACTTCCTTGATGACCGCCTTGAGACGATCCTCGAATTCGCCGCGATACTTCGCGCCGGCGATGAGTGCGCCGAGGTCGAGAGAGGTGACGCGCTTGTTCTTGAGACCTTCGGGGACGTCACCGGCAACCACCCGTCGCGCGAGTCCTTCGACGATCGCCGTCTTGCCGACGCCAGGCTCGCCGATGAGCACTGGATTGTTTTTCGTGCGGCGCGACAACACCTGAATCACGCGGCGAATCTCTTCGTCGCGTCCGATGACCGGATCCAACTTGCCGCGACGCGCGAGTGCCGTGAGATCGCGCGCGTAGCGCTCCAGCGCCTGATACTTGTCCTCGGGATTCTGATCCGTGACGCGCTGCGTGCCGCGTACCGACTGCAATGCCTTGAGCACCGCATCGCGCACGACGCCGTGTCGCTTCAACACATTCGCTGCCGTCGATTCCTTGACCTCCGTCAGCGCGATCAGTAAGTGCTCCGTCGACACGTATTCGTCGTTGAACGACGTCGCCGCTTCGAACGCTTTGTCGAAGACCTTGCGCAGTCCGCTCGAAACGCCCGGCTCCGCCGATGCGCCGCCGACTTTCGAGAACCGCGAAAGCTCCGCGGCCACCTCGGCCTCGATCGTCCCGGGCACCACGCCGAGCTTGTTCAGGATCGGCGCGACGATGCCGCCTTCCTGCCGGACGAGCGCGAGCAGCAGGTGCTCCGGCGTCAGTTCCGGGTTCCCCGCTCCGCGCGCAAGATTCTGCGCTTCCGCGATCGATTCCTGAGCCTTGACCGTAAGCTTATTGAAATTCATAGTTTGCCTCACATTGAGTCTTATCGACTCAGATCAGGTAACCGGCAAATTTTACCTTTCATTCCGAACGTGCAACTCCCGAGCACGGACGGGAAGGTTGGCGTCAATTTTGTAAATAACTGAGGCGGTACGGAAGCGACGCTTCCACGCCCCGGCAGCCTTCCGGCCGGAGTTCAGCGGTACCTCACGCCATCAACATTTCCCAGTACGGCGGACGTGTGCGCACGCGAGCCGTCAACCCGGAGCTTCCAGATGAAGACTCGATGGATGTCTGTCTCCGCGGCGATCGTCGCCGCGATCCTCACCCTTCCCACCAACGCCGCAGTGAAGTTCCACAGCAACTCCGTGAAGTACAAAGACTCCGGACTGAAGCCCGCGACCGGACGCTCGGGCAGCGCGACGCTGCAGGCGCGCGCTCTCGTCGGCAAAGATCAACAGATCGCGCTCGAATTGACGACCGGCAGTTTCGATCCCGCGCAATCGCGCGGCAACATCGACAAGGTGCAGCTCAAAGCGAAAAGCATCGGCACGATCAACGACAACCATCTCTCGAATGACGGCACGTACACCGTGATGCTGACCCACGCGGGCCGCGGCGAGACGATCAACATCACCGCACACGTGAGCGGCATCGACGGACGTCGCACCGACGTCGTGTCCGTTTCGGAAGTGGCGAAACTCCGGCCCGACTTGAAAGTCACGTCGCTGTCGGTGCCGCCGGATGTCGTCGTCGGAAGTCCGACGATGATCAATGCGACGATCGTCGAGCTGAACGGCGAAACCGGCGCGCGCGCGACGTGCGCATTGCGCGTCGACGGCACGACCGTCGACAGCGCGAGCAACATCTGGGTCGACGCCGGAGGCGTCGTCAGTTGCTCGTTCTTGCACACGTTCCAGACCGCCGGCAGCGCGCGAGTCGAAGTCGCACTGCGCAACGTCGAGCCCGGCGATTACGACATCGTGAACAACACGCTCACGAAACTCACCAACGTGATCGCCCCTACGCAGCGCATGGCGCGCTGGTCCGGCGGCGCATCGGAAGCGGAGACGCATTCGTATTCGCACTATCAATCGACGTGGGGCTACCACAGCATCTTCAAGTCGGACGGCTGGCAGAACGACTCGTCGTTCAGCGCGATCTGGGAAGAGAACCTCGATCTCTCGACGCTGCGCGCGTCGTACGTCGAGAAGACCGACAACATCACGCTCGTCGAACTGCGCAACATGCCTCTGCGTCGCGACGACTCGGTGTTCATGGGTCACGGCGCCGGCCAGTGCATGGTCGGAATCACCGAGGCGATCTCCGCGGTGATCTGTCAGCGCGGCGCGATCGATGATCCGTACATGCCGCGCCCGAAGTACATCAATCCGATGTTCTCGCGCCGCGCCGGCGACGTCACGTATCTCTCGCGCGAATGGGGCAAGCCCACTCCGGAGTCTCCGGACGGCGACTACGTGAAGAACGACAGCGGCCGCGACACCTACGGCAATCAAACCCGCCTCGGCGCCACCGGCTCGATCCAAGTCGAAATCTCCGACGCCACGCATCGCTACGCCGAGCATCCGACGTACACGTTCGAGTCGCGCACGCAGACATTCGAGCAGCCTTACCAGTGCTACAACAGCTCTTGTGCCGCGAATCGACGTGGTCCCAGATGCAGAAGTGGGGCGGCGCGACGTCGCCCGGCTACTAACGAGTAAGTCAGGCTTGCAGGTGATCCGCGCGGCGTCTCATGACGCCGCGCCACCAGCGCTGCATGCGGAATCGCAGCATGTGGCCGCGATCATCCGGATGCACAGGCAGCGCGAGATCGAGCACGAGGTAGAGCCAGAAGCCGGCGCCGTCGAGGAAAAAGAGCGCGACGAACGCGAGTCGCACGTAGGTCACATTCCAGCCGAACGATTCGGCGATGCCGAGGGCGACGCCGGAGAGTTGCTTGCCGGGACGGAGACGTTTGTAGATGCGGCGCTTCGACGCGCTGCGCAGAATGAGCAGCAAACCGACGACGGGAATCGCGATGCCGAGGGAGACGAGCAAGCCGATCGCGAGGAAGAACATCCACACGCCGAAGTCGGCGGACTGGCCGATCGGCAGGAGCAACGCCAGGACGCCGAGAAGCAACAGAGACGCGAGTGTGACGATCACGCTTGCGACGCGACGCACGCGTTTGCGCCGCAGCTCATCCTCCGCGGCATTCACCGTCGCGTCGACTTCCGGCGTCGCGATGCCGTTGCCTGTGAGCAGCGTCTGAAACTCCTTCGCCGAGTCGAGGAGCTCGCGGCAGCGTTCGCACGTGCGGATGTGCTCGCGCTGCGCGTCGGTCATCGGCTCACCACTTTCGAGCGACGCGACGAGCGCCGCCACGGCGTCATTGCAGTTCATGGGACTCCTTCGCCAGTTGCTTCAATCCGTGATGAATGCGGCTCTTCACGGTGCCGAGCGGAATGCCGAGGCGCTCGGCCATTTCGTTTTCGGAGAGCTCTTCGAAATAGCGCAGCAGCAGCGCCTCCGCGAGACGTCCGGGCAAACGGCCGACGAGCGCGCGCAAGCGTTCCGCGCGATCGCTCTCGAGCACTTCCTCTTCCGCGGATTT
>DASVNL010000868.1:0-5836 GCA_036383875.1 Thermoanaerobaculia bacterium | reverse complement strand
GGAACGACAACGCCTCGTCGACGAAGCCTGGCAGGAGACGATTGTCGGCGTCGAGCGGCAGAAAGAACTCGCCGGACGATTCAGCGATCCCGCGATTGCGCGCCGCGGACAATCCGGCCTGCGGTTGCTCGATCACGCGATGCCCCGCGTCGCGCAGTGCAGCGAGGACTTCGCGCGTGCGCGGTTGCGTCGAGCCATCATCGACGATGATCAGCTCTGCCGCGGACGCGTTGCGTTCAACGCTCGCGATGGCGTCGAGCAGATAGTCGCCGTCGTTGTGACACGGAATGACGACGGAGAGACGCGGCGGCGTCGCGGACTGTGACGTGCGTTTGCGCAACGACGCTTCCCACGCACGATCGTTGCCGAGCGTTGCGGCGTCGTCGAGTGCGCCGAGGAGATCCATCGCTTCCGCGTTCGCGTGATGCCAGAGACGCGGCAGCGGATCCTCGTCCGGATGCGAGACGAATGCGTCGTTCGCGCGAAGTCCGGCGAGCGTCGCCGGGTCCGCGTCGATGTGGAATCGCTCGCGAATCAAAGCCGCGAATGCTGCGGGATCGCGCAACAGGCGATTGGTACTGACGAGCAACGTCCGATCGGCGTGGCGGCGATGAAAGTCGAGGATGCGGCGGTTGTAGTGCGTCCAGATGCGCGCCGGATAGTGCGGATGTGTGAGCCAGACATCCGCGCCCGTGCGCAGCATGGAATCAGCGACTTCCCACGGATGGCGATAGACGAACAGATACCGTGCGTTCGATTCGAGGACGTCGTCCCAGAAGTCGAGCAGCATCGACGTCCGCGGGTCTTTCCACCCCCACGCATGCCCCGCGCGATCGCGCGTGTCGACGAGCGCCGTTGCCGCGTCGCGATGTGCGGACGACAGCGCGGCGTTGAAAGCCTCGCTCTCCGTCCAACCCCAGTCGCGATGTCCCGCTTCGTGTGGAGTGCACGCATCGAGAATGCGGCGATTGAGGTTCAGGAAATCGACGTCTTCGAAGTAGCCCGCGGGATTTCCGCCGTCGGCGGGCAGCAATCGATCGCCCATCCGAACGTTCCACGCGGCGAGCAGCGAAGCGACGAGCGACGTGCCGGACCGGTGCATGCCGGCGACGATCAACCGGAGGGGAGCGCTCATCGCGGGTCGAGGTTCTTGGGGGTCACGGGACGGTGGGCCATCAGTCAGGAGTTGGAGCCTTCCGGCGCGAGTCGGCCGGTGGCGATCTGCATATAGTAAGCGGCGGCCGGACTGTCGATCGCCTCACACGCGAACACGCAGCGATCGCCTACGCGCACGACGCGCCGCGCAGCGAACTCGGTCTCGCCGAGCATCTCTTCGACGCAGCGAACGTTTGGTCCCCAGTAGTTCGTCGGATCGCCGGCCCACGTCGCGCCGGCGAAGAATCGCATCATCGGCAACTCGTCGATCTCGCCGCCGAAGTCGAGCACCAGCGTCTCGAGATACATCCGCGGCCGCGTGAGATTGCGCACGACGCGGAGAGCGCCGAGGGGATCGGGGAGGTGATAGAGCAGCCCGAGGAACAGGACGATGTCGAAAGTGCCGAGGGCGTTCGCGTCGAGGTCGTACAGATTGCGTTGCAAGTAGGTCACGCGCGAGTCGAGAAGGTCCGCGGCGACATCGAATCCGCTGTCGGTCCTGGCCACGTAATCGATCGCCACAACCTCGGCGCCGCGACGTTCCAGCTCGAACGCGAAGAAGCCGTCGCGCGTCCCGAGATCGAGTGCGCGCATGCCGCGGCAATCGGCGGGAAGGTCCAGCGTCTCGAGGACCATCTGAGCGTTGTTCGTGCCTGGCGTGATGATCCCGGGCCGGACCTCGATCGGGTGATACCAGTGTGGAACGGCTGCGATGCGCGCGCGTACCTCGTCGTCCGTCAATGTCCTACCGTTCCGAGTTTCCATAGTTGGCCAAGCCGCGCGCGCATTGTAGTAGTCTCAGGCGCGTCGCCCGCCGGAAGATGAACGATGACGCGCAGATCGAAGTAGACGGCCCCGAGAGCTCCCGAGGTGGATGGCGGACGAGCCTGCTGATCGCGTTGTGCTGCTTCGTCGTGTACAACGCCAACCTGCGATCGATCTCCGCCGGCGATACGTATCCCGCGCGCTATCTGCCGTTCGCGATCCTGCAGTACCACACCGTGTTTCTCGATCCGCTCGAGAGCGTTGTTGCGCAAGGCCGCGGTGCCGGCGCGTTCTGGATGCTCCATCGTCCCGACGGCCACAAGTTCTCGTTGTATCCCGTCGTGACGCCGGTGCTCGTCACGCCGCTTTACGTTCCCGCGATCGCGTACCTGCATGCGCGCGGGTGGACGAATGGGCGTCTCGACTACGTCGCGCGCGTGATGGAGAAGCTGTCCGCCTCGTTCGTCACCGCGCTCTCCGCGGCGCTGCTCTATCTCTTGCTGCGACGACGCGCGAAGTCGTCGATCGCGTTACTGCTCACAATTGCGTATGCCTTCGGCACGAACGCATGGGTCGTCAGCAGTCAGGCGTTGTGGCAGCACGGCGTGGCCTCGCTGTTGTTGATCGGAGCGTTGCTGTGCCTCACCGCGCCGTACTCCACGCGGCGCGCGTTTCTCGCGAGCGTGCTGCTCGGTCTCCTCGCCGGAAATCGTCCCCCCGACGTGGTTCTGGCAGCGGTCCTCGGGCTCTACGCTCTCCATTGGGCAGGCTGGAAACGCGCAGCACTCCTCGCTGCCGGCGCGGTCCCGCCGATCCTCGCCGTGCTGTTTTACAACCTGCACACAGCCGGACTGGTCGCCGGGGGCTACGGCGTAATCGGCCGCGCGAGATTCTTCAGTCACGATTTGCTCACCGGCCTGGCAGGCTTGCTGATCAGTCCCTCGCGCGGATTGTTCGTCCTCTCGCCGTTCCTGCTTTTCCTCGTGCTTGCGTGGCGGCGGCTGCCGCGCAGTCGCGACGAGCGGCTCCTCACGCTGGCGATGACCGCGGGTGTCGCCATTCAGATTCTGCTCTACGCTAAATCCGACTGGCGGGGAGGGATGTCCTGGGGCTCGCGCTACATGGCCGACCTCATGCCGATGCTCATCTGGATGCTGGTGCCGGTCGTGGCTTCGCTGCGGAGTCTTGGCCGCGCGATTTTTCTCGCCGCAGTTGTCGTCTCGGTGGCGTTCGAAGCGATCGGCGCGTTCATGTACGCCGGCTCGGTCGACCTCCCGCTGTACACCCGCGATCGCGAGGGCCATCACGACATGAGAGCCGCATTTCACTGGCAAAACGCACCGTTCGTCACGTCCTGGCGCAACGGTTTCGTTCCGCCGGAGCTGACGATCGAGCCGCGCGGCAACATCGACGCGCTCGAATCGGCGGGCAGGAAGGTGACGGCCACTGGCTGGGCTCTCGCCGGCAGCGCGACGCCGTGGCAAATCGCGTTGACCGTGGACGGCGTCGCGGGAGGTTCCACCGCAACGTTCACCGCGCGACCCGATATTCGCGATGCGCTCGGCGTCGCGAGTCCGTCCGGATGGCGCATCGAGTTCGACACGACCGGCCTCGCGCCGGGCGAGCACCTCGTGACGCTCATGGCGTGGTCGTCCGCGAAAGGCGAGGGGCACTACGTCGCCGAGAGCAAGCTCACCGTGCACGGAACGTCGACGCCGGCGAGCAGCGACACCGATCTCGAGAGATCGTTCAACGTCGCGGTGGCGCGCATTCGCGAGCATCAGAACGTCGAAGGATATTGGCTCACCGCGCATACGAAGCAGCCGCAATTCCGCGATCCGCAGCCGGAGATGAACACGTTTCTGACGGCGCATCTCGTCGGCTTGCTCGATCCGGTCGCAGCGAAGAGTGGCCTCGAAGAATCCGTGCAGCGCGCGCGGCGGCATCTGACCAGTCAGATCGAGAGTGGGGGATTGGTGCGGTATCACGGGCTGCCGAATGGTCCCGGTATCGGGACGCTCGGCTGCGCGATTACGCCCGATACCGACGACACGGCGCTCGTCTGGCGGCTCGCGCCCGACAAGGATCGCAGCCGGCTGCCCGCGGCGCTCGCGACCATCGAGCGCTATCGCACGCCCGAGGGGCTGTATCGATCGTGGCTGGCTCCGCGCGAGGAGTATCAATGTCTCGATCCCGGACGCGATCCGAATCCGGCCGACATCGTGATTCAAATGCATTTGTTGTTGCTGCTGTCGGAAGTCCGGCCGGAAGCGGGACGTGCATTGTGTGCGGCGCTGCAACCGGTCGTCGATGACGATCGGGTGTGGGTCTACTATCGAAATGCGCCGCTGATTCCGATCCTGCGCCTGCCTGATTTGCAACGCGCCGGCTGCGAGTTGAAATTACCCGAGTCGCGCATGCGCACAGACGCTTCCGATCAGCAGATCTGGACGACCGTCGCGCACTTGATTGGACGGGGCGATCGCGTATTGACTCGAGCCGTATTGCGCGAGCTCGCACGCGACGACTTCGCGCTCATCCGAACGAATCCGCCTCTGCTTTACCACAACGATCTGACTGCCACAGTCTCGCGCTATTACTGGTCCGAGGATGTGGGCTACGCCCTCTGGCTCCGACTCTACGACAACTATGAGCATCCCCATGATCCCCGGTCCCTCGGCTAAGGCATCCGCGCTTCGCTATCTCTCGTGCCTGCGCCCGCAAGACATCATCGTCCTGCAGGGTTCACCTCTCCTTGGCGCTGCATTCGCCATCGGCCATCCCGCTTTGCGCGACCTCGTCCCGCTGACGATTCTCGTAGTCGCCAATATTTTTCTCGTGACGCACATTTTCCTGCTCAATGACTGGTCCGGCCTGACCACCGATCTCGCCGACCCGAATAAAGCCGCGCGTGTTTTCACGGCCCGAGGTGTCGGCCGCAAGGAAATGGCCGCGGTGACGGCCGGCTTTCTGGTCGTAAGCCTTTTGCTCTTCGGCGTGCTCGGCCCGGTTACGTTCGGGTTGTCGCTGGGAATCGCGGTATTGAGCGCGCTCTATTCGCTGCCGGTCTTCAATTGGAAAGGCGTGCCGCTGCTCAATTCGATCGCGCACCTGACCGGCGGCATCCTGCATTTCCTCCTGGGATATTCAATCGGTCGCGATGTCGACCAGCGCGGCGTCGCGATCGGTGCGTTCTTCGCACTGATTTTCGTCGCAGGACATTTAACCCAGGAAATTCGCGATCACGCGGGCGACGCGATCAGCGGCATTCGAACTAATGCCGTGATCTTCGGCCTCAAGCGCACATTCATTGCGAGCCTGATTCTTTTCGCGTTGGCCCACTTGGTGTTGCTCGCGCTCGCATTTCAAGGTCTTCTGCCGCGCGCCGTCGGCGTAGTCAGCGTTTTGTTTGTGCTACAACTCTATTGGTCGATTCAAACGCTGCGCACGGGCCTGACATACGGCAGCGTATGCCGGCTGCAGACGCGGTATCGCGTGCTCTACGCCGTGATCGGCTTCGCGATGATCGCCGCGCTGTTGTAAGAGCGCCCGCCTCGCGACGGGCGCTCCTGGAACTCACGGCTCAGGCTGAACCACGTAGAAGTGCACGGAGTCGACCGTCGCCTCGATCGTCCCGGTGTCGTCGAGCGAGAACTGCGGGAAGATGTACTGCAGCTGGCGATCCTCGGTGTCGAGCGAGAGGTAGACGTTGACCACGTCTTCATCGACCGGGAAGGTGTCGCAGATCTGCTCGGGATCCTGGCTGTCGAAAAAGTACGCGCTCGTGCAGGCCGTCAGTTCGCGACCCGAGATCGTCGAGCTGTCCACGCGGAGTTTCGCGGAAAGCGTCACGGAGCGCGCGAACGGTCCTTCGCCATATCCGTACGGAATCCACGCCGAGACGCGCCCGTAACTG
>DASVNL010000867.1:0-1706 GCA_036383875.1 Thermoanaerobaculia bacterium | reverse complement strand
CCGGTCTGCGAGCACGGCGACGCATGAAGCGGACGGACATCGTTGGGACCTCGGCGACATTAACACGGATTACCATACTCACTCCATGCGCCACCGCATCCTCATCGCGGGCGCCGTCGCGGCAGCAGTCGTCGTCGCCGCACGGTTCGTGCAGCCGTCGAACCATCGCGACTGGTCCGTGGATCAGGCCGTGCTGCCGTCGGCGGAGGTCGCGCCGCCGCTGGTGACCATCCGCAACATCCGCAATTTCGACTATCAGGACACCAGCCGCTACACCCCGGCGTACTACGACAAAACCTTCGATCTGCGAAAACTCGACTCGGCCTGGTTCGTCGTCGAACCGTTCGATCAGCCGGGCGCGGCGCACACGTTCGTCAGCTTCGGATTTGGCGACAGCGACTACGTGGCGATCTCGATCGAGATCCGTAAAGAGAAAGGCGAGTCGTTCTCCGCACTCAAGGGCCTCCTGCGGAGATACGAGTTGATGTACGTCATCGGCGACGAGCGCGATCTCATCCGTCTGCGCACGAACTATCGCAAGGATCAGGTCTACCTCTATCGCATCGACGCGCCGAAGGCGAAGATCGAGGAGATGTTCCTCGCGATGGTGACGCGCGCGAATGCACTGCGCGAAAAGCCCGAGTTCTACAACACGCTTACGAACACCTGCACGACGAACCTCGTGCGTCACGTGAATCAGATCTCCGCGGAACGGGTGCCGCGCAGTTTCGCGGTGTTGCTGCCTGCGAACTCGGACAAGCTCGCGTATGACATCGGTCTGATCGATCGCACGTTCACATTCGACGAGACGAAGGCGCGCGCGTGGATCAACGACAAGGCGGAGAAGGCGGATGACGATCCGCAGTTCTCGCGACGCATTCGCGAATAGCTAGGCGGCTTGTTCGCTGCGCACGCAGTTGCGGCCCGCTGCTTTCGCAGCGTAGAGCGCGCGATCGGCGCGACGCACGAGCAGATCGGGCGACTGCGACACGGGTGGCGTGATCGACGCGACGCCGCAACTCACCGTGACGCGCAACATCGCCGACTCGAATGCGATCACCAGCTCTTCGACTGCGCCGCGCAGCGTTTCCGCGATGACGCGCGCGCCGTCCGCATCGGTGTCCGTGAGCAGGATCGCGAACTCTTCGCCGCCGATGCGCGCGACGACGTCGCCACCGCGCGTGACCATGTCGCCGCTGCGACGGATCTTCCGCGCGAGCTGCCGCGCGACCTGCACGAGCGAGGCGTCGCCCGCGGGATGTCCACGCTGATCGTTGAGCGATTTGAAGTGATCGAGGTCGAGCAGGATGAGCGACAACGGCTGCTGCGTGCGCGTCGCCTCGTCCCACGCCTGTGCGAGCGCGCGATCGAAGTAGCGGCGATTCGGGATACCGGTCAGCTCGTCGAGCAGCGAGAGCCGTTCGAGATGTGCGTTCGCGGTCTCGAGCAGATCGACGGTGCGTCCGAGCTCGCGCGTGCGCTCTTCGACTTGTTCGCGCAGCCGATCGGCCTGACGTCGCAACGCGCGCGTGCGCAGTTTCACGATCGCGGCGATGAGCGCGGCGGCGGCGAGGAGGAAGAGCACCAGCGCCCACGTGGTCCGATACCACGGCGGACGCACGGTGAACGACCACTGCGTTTCGGGGCTGGTCGCGCCGGTAGCGCCGCGCGCGCGGATGCGGAACGTGTAGTGCCCGGCATCGAGT
>DASVNL010000866.1:0-2507 GCA_036383875.1 Thermoanaerobaculia bacterium | reverse complement strand
CCGGTCTGCGAGCACGGCGACGCATGAAGCGGACGGACATCGTTGGGACCTCGGCGACATTAACACGGATTACCATACTCACTCCATGCGCCACCGCATCCTCATCGCGGGCGCCGTCGCGGCAGCAGTCGTCGTCGCCGCGCGGTTCGTGCAGCCGTCGAACCATCGCGACTGGTCCGTGGATCAGGCCGTGCTGCCGCTGGCGGAGATCGCGCCGCCGCTGGTGACCATCCGCAACATCCGCAATTTCGACTATCAGGACACCAGCCGCTACACGCCGGCGTACTACGACAAGACCTTCGATCTCCGAAAGCTCGACTCGGCCTGGTTCGTCGTCGAGCCGTTCGATCAGCCCGGCGCTGCGCACACGTTCGTCAGCTTCGGATTCGGCGACGGCGACTACGTCGCGATCTCGATCGAGATCCGCAAAGAGAAGGGCGAATCGTTCTCCGCACTCAAGGGCCTGCTGCGGAGATACGAGTTGATGTACGTCATCGGCGACGAGCGCGATCTCATCCGGTTGCGCACGAACTATCGCAAGGATCAGGTCTACCTCTATCGCATCGACGCGCCGAAGGCGAAGATCGAGGAGATGTTCCTCGCGATGGTGACGCGCGCGAACGCGCTGCGCGAGAAGCCCGAGTTCTACAACACGCTCACGAACACCTGCACGACGAACCTCGTGCGTCACGTGAATCAGATTTCCGCGGAACGGGTGCCGCGCAGTTTCGCGGTGTTGTTGCCTGCGAACTCGGACAAGCTCGCGTATGACATCGGCCTGATCGATCGCACGTTCACGTTCGACGAGACGAAAGCGCGCGCGTGGATCAACGACAAGGCGGAGAAGGCGGATGACGATCCGCAGTTCTCGCGACGCATTCGCGAGTAGTTACGCAGCCTGTTCGCTGCGCACGCAGTTGCGGCCCGCGGCTTTCGCGGCGTAGAGCGCGCGATCGGCGCGACGCACGAGCAGATCCGGCGACTGCGACGCGGGCGGCGTGATCGACGCGACACCGCAACTCACCGTGACGCGCAACATCGCCGACTCGAATGCGATCACGAGCTCTTCGACCGCGCCGCGCAGCGTTTCCGCGATGATGCGCGCGCCGTCCGCATCGGTGTCCGTGAGCAGGATCGCGAACTCTTCGCCGCCGATGCGCGCGACGACGTCGCCGCCGCGCGTGACCATGTCGCCGCTGCGACGGATCTTGCGCGCGAGTTGTCGCGCGACCTGCACGAGCGACGCGTCGCCCGCGGGATGTCCGCGCTGATCGTTGAGCGATTTGAAGTGATCGAGGTCGAGGAGGATGAGCGACAGCGGCTGCTGCGTGCGCGTCGCTTCATCCCACGCCTGTGCGAGCGCGCGATCGAAGTAGCGGCGATTCGGGATGCCGGTCAGCTCGTCGAGCAGCGATAGCCGCTCGAGATGTGCGTTCGCGGTCTCGAGCAAATCGACGGTGCGTCCGAGCTCGCGCGTGCGTTCCTCGACTTGCTCGCGCAGGCGATCGGCCTGACGTCGCAGCGCGCGCGTGCGCAGTTTCACGATCGCGGCGATGAGCGCGGCCGCGGCGAGGAGGAAGAGCACGAGCGCCCACGTCGTGCGATACCACGGCGGACGCACGGTGAACGACCACTGCGTTTCAGGGCTGGTCGCGCCGGTTGCGCCGCGCGCGCGGATGCGGAACGTGTAGCGCCCGGCATCGAGTCGCGTGTAGTCGATGAACGAGTTGCTGGTCCATTCGCTCCACGACTGATCGAGCGGATCGAGGCGGTACTGATACGCGACGCCCGCGCGATACGACGCCGGCGCGAACTCGACGCGCAGACGTCCGAACGCGTGACGCAGCGTCGTTGCGTTGCCGGTCAGCGAGATGCCGCTCGCATCGAGCGCATCACCGATCGCGACGCGGCGAATGATCGGCGCGGGCTGCGTGGCCGTCCGATCGGACGGCATGCGCGCGTAGCGGAAGAATCCGTCCGCACCGCCGAACCACAGCGAGCCGTCCGTATCTTTGTAGATGAAGCTGATGCCTGAACCGATGCCCGTGAGCGGCTGCGTCGCACGCGCGAATCCATTACCGGTCTTGATGACCATGCGCGGCGGATCGGTGTTGAGCCACACGTTGCCGTTCGCATCTTCGGCCGCGGCGTAGTAGTTCTTCGCGTCGATGTCCGCGAGCTGCGGATCGACGACGAGCTTTTCGTTGATGACGGTGTGAATCGCGCGATACGCCTGCACGCCGACGACGCGGTCGTCGATCTTGAACACCTGCATCTCGCCCTGGCCGAAGCGCGTCACGCGACCGTTCGACGGTTCGTAGCGCACCATGCCGTCGAACACGCTGCCGAACCACACGACGCCGTTGTGCTCGACGAGACTGCGCACGTAGCGCGGCGTGCCCGGGACTGCGGAGTACGTCCAGCCATTGCCGCTGCGTTCGAGCTTGCCGAGGGACGTCCGTGTGCCGAGCCAGACGCGTTGCGAATCGGAGGGCGAGGGGACGAGG
>DASVNL010000865.1:0-13726 GCA_036383875.1 Thermoanaerobaculia bacterium | reverse complement strand
CTCCGGGACGATTCTCTGGCGGACCCGAGCATCACCGCCGGCGATGTCGACGCGCAGTGGGAAGGGGCTCAGTTCAGCGGCGACGAATCCGCCGTCTCGAGCATGACCACCCCGGACAACAACGTCGTCGAAGACATCGGGGCGGCGATGGGCGTGACGTATCAGGATTCTGAAGAATTGAAGGCCGGCGAGAAAGAGCGCAGCCGCGACAAACACCGGTGGGAGCTCGATCCGGCGTCCTCCGAGGATTATCAGGATCGCGTAAGAAACGAAAGTTAGGTAGCTGATGCGGGGTCTCTCGCATCGGCGAACGATGCGAGGAGACAAGTGATGAGTGATGAATGATGAATGATGAACCTTGCCGCTAGCGGCGACTTCATCACTCATCACTCATCACTCATCACTCCGCGAAGATGCTCAACTACCTCTGGCTCATCCCCATTACGCCGTTCATCGGCTTCCTGCTGAACGGATTGTTCGGCAAGCGCGCCGGGAAGGGATTCGTCACCGCGGTGGCGATCCTGGCGTCGCTCGGCGCCGCGGTGCTCGGCACTGCCGCCGTCCTCGAGTACAACAGCCACTACCACCACGGCGAGCGTCATCTCAACGTCGTGTACGAGTGGTTCAACTCGGGCGGCATCGGCGCGGACATCGCCTTCCAGCTCGATCCCCTGTCGATCGTGATGCTCATGGTCGTCACGTGGATCGGCTTCCTCATCCACGTCTACTCCGTCGGCTACATGCATCACGAAGAGGCCTACTGGCGCTACTTCGCCTACCTGAACCTCTTCCTCGCCGCGATGCTGATCCTGATCCTCGGGAGCAGCTACCTCTTCATGTTCGTCGGGTGGGAAGGCGTCGGCCTCTGCTCGTACCTCCTCATCGGCTTCTACTACCAGACCGACTACGCCCCCGCCGCCGGCAAGAAGGCGTTCATCGTCAATCGCATCGGCGACTTCGGCATGCTCATCGCGATGTTCCTGATGTTCGCCTTCATCGGCAGCGTCGACTTCGCGAAGGTCTCGCAGGTCGCGGCCGCGGGCGGTATGTCGGGCACAGTCCTCACTGCGATCTGCCTGCTCCTCTTCCTCGGCGCGTGCGGTAAGTCCGCGCAGATTCCTCTGTACGTCTGGCTGCCCGACGCAATGGCCGGCCCGACGCCTGTCTCCGCACTCATCCACGCCGCGACGATGGTCACCGCGGGCGTCTACATGATCGCCCGCTCCAACGTGCTCTATCGCCTCTCGCCGAGCGCGATGATGGTCGTGGCGATCGTCGGCGGATTGACTGCGCTCTTCGCGGCAACCATCGGTCTGCGTCAGTTCGACATCAAGAAAGTCCTCGCCTACTCGACCGTCTCGCAGCTCGGCTTCATGTTCATCGCGGTCGGCGTCGGCGCGTTCAGCGCGGGCGTGTTCCACCTCGTCACGCACGCGTTCTTCAAAGCCTGCCTCTTCCTCGGATCCGGCTCGGTCATTCACGCGATGAGCGGCGAGCAGGACATCCGCAACATGGGCGGCCTGAAGTCGAAGATCCCGCACACGTTCCGCACCTTCGCGATCGCCACGTACGCGATCGCGGGACTGCCGCTCGCCGCCGGATTCTTCTCGAAGGACGAGATCCTCGTCTCCGCCTGGTCAACTCCGTACTTCCCTGGCGTCGGCAAGATCGTGTGGCTCCTCGGCACACTCGCCGCCTTCTGCACGGCGTTCTACATGTACCGCCTGGTGTACCTCACGTTCTACGGCAAGTTCCGCGGAACGCACGAGCAGGAACATCACCTCCACGAGTCGCCGGCGTCGATGACCGGACCGCTCTGGGTTCTCGCGATCCTCTCAATCTTCGGCGGTCTGCTCTCGCTGCCACACGCCTTCTGGCACGGACCGTCGCTCGCGAAGTGGCTGCATCCGATCATTCCGGAAGTCGCGGGCACGCACAGCGAGATTCATCTCGAGCTGTCGACCGAGCTGATGATCGCCGCCGTCTCGACGGTCATCGCAATCCTCGGCTGGCTCGCCGCACGTTCGCTCTACAAAGACAAACAGCTCGCATCCGACGCGGCCTTCGAACAGAAGTTCCCCGTGCTCGCGCGCGCGATCGAGAACAAGTGGTACGTCGACGAGCTGTACGCCGCGACGATCGTCCGTCCGCTGGAAGGCCTGTCGCGCTTCCTCTGGAAGGGCGTCGACGCCGTGATCGACGGACTGGCCATGATTCTCGGCTACGTCGTGCGCGGCTTCGGTGAGCTGATGCGCTTCTTCCAGACCGGCAACGTTCGCAACTACGCGCTGATGATGTTCATCGGCGTGGTGGTGTTCATCGCATTCATCGTTTGAGGTTCCATTGATGCCTCTTCTGAGTACATTTCTCTGGCTGCCGATCGCGGGCGCGATCCTGCTGGCCTTCTTCCCGCGCACCGCGACCAGCGCGATCAAGGGCTTCGGCCTGGTCGTCTCGCTGATCACGTTCGTGATCTCGCTGGGCCTGTTGCGCGGCTGGCAGGACGGTCACGCCGGATTCCAGTTCGTCGAGAACATCCCCTGGATTCCGCAATGGGGCATCACCTACGGCCTCGGTGTCGACGGCATCACGCTGTGGCTGGTCCTCCTGACCACGTTCCTCACGCCGCTGATCTTCCTCTCGTCGTGGAACTCCATTCACAAACATCCGAAGGAGTACGTCATCTCCTTCCTGGTGATGGAAACCGCGATGATCGGCGCGTTCCTGGCGACGGACCTGATCCTCTTCTACATCTTCTTCGAGCTGATGCTCCTGCCGATGTACCTCGTCATCGGCGTGTGGGGCGGCGCGAATCGCATCTACGCCGCGATCAAGTTCTTCCTCTTCACGATCGCCGGCTCGCTGCTGATGCTCCTCGGCATCATCTATCTCGGCTTCCAGAGCTATCACCAGACCGGACTGCCGTCGTTCACGATCACGGACCTCTACGGCACGCAACTGATGCCGACCGCGCAGACGCTGCTGTTCCTCGCGTTCACGCTGGCGTTTGCGATCAAGGTGCCGCTCTTCCCGCTGCATACGTGGCTGCCCGACGCGCACGTCGAGGCGCCGACCGGCGGCTCGATCATCCTCGCCGGCGTGATGCTGAAGATGGGCACCTACGGATTCCTCCGCTTCGTGCTGCCGTTCTTCCCCGACGCGACCGCGAAGTGGGCGAACGTCCTGATCGCGCTCGCCGTGATCGGCATCGTCTACGGCGCGCTCGTCGCGTGGGTGCAGCCGGACATGAAGAAGCTCGTCGCTTACTCATCCGTCTCGCACCTCGGCTTCTGCGTGCTCGGCATCTTCGCGCTCAACCAGACCGCGATCGAAGGCTCGATCCTGCAGATGGTCAATCACGGCCTGTCGACCGGCGCGCTCTTCATGCTCGTCGGCGTCGTGTACGAACGCCGCCACACGCGCCTCCTCGCCGACTACGGCGGGATCGCGCGCACGATGCCGGTGTTCGCGGTCTTCTTCATCATCGCGATGCTCTCGTCCGTCGGCTTGCCGGGACTCAACGGATTCATTGGCGAGTTCCTGATCCTCACCGGCTCGTTCCAGACGCATCCGATCGCCGCGACCATCGCCGCCAGCGGCGTCATCCTCGCCGCGATCTATCTGCTCTGGCTCGTCCAGAAGGTCTTCTTCGGACCGATCACGAACGACGAGAACAAGAACATCCCCGAAATCGCCTGGAACGAAATCGCCGCGCTCGTGCCGCTCGTGATCTTCATGGTCTGGATCGGCGTGCATCCGAATACGTTCCTCAAGAAGATGGAGCCCTCGGTGAAACACCTCATGACCCAGATCGGCAATGCGGACACGCGCTCGCCGATGCTTGCTGAGAAGAAGGAGGGCGTTCGCTGATGAACCTCCAGCCTCTTCTCGAGCCAGGCTACCTCTCGGCCATCCTCCCGGAGCTCATCCTCTGCGGCGGCGGCATGCTGCTCATCCTCTTCGGCGCGTTCGCACCGCGCGCGAAAGGCGCACTCGCTCCACTCACATTGATCCTCTTCATCGCCACGGCGTGGACGGAGATTCTCTTCATCCGTGCGGGCTCGTTCTTCGGCGGCACGTACGAGATCAGTCCGATCACGATGATCTTCGACGTGACGTTCCTGCTCGCAGGGATGCTCGTCGTGCTCTTCGCGCGTGAGTACCTCGATCGCGAAGGCATCGAAAGCGCCGAGTTCTACGCGCTCCTGATGTGGGGCACGGTCGGCATGATGATGATGGCCAAGGGGCTCGACCTCCTGATCGTCGTCCTCGGCCTCGAGATCCTCTCGGTCTGCATCTTCGTCCTCGTCGGATTCCACCGCCGCATGCCGGTGTCGAACGAAGCCTCGCTCAAGTACTTCCTGATGGGCGCGTTCGCAACGGGCTTCATCCTCTACGGCATCGCGCTGTTCTACGGCGCGACGCGCTCGACGAACGTCGCGCAGCTCGCACGCTGGTTCGCAACGAACGAAGTCACGCCGCTGCTCACCGTCGGCTTCGTGATGATGATGGCTGGCTTCGGATTCAAGCTCGCGCTCGCGCCGTTCCATCCGTGGGCGCCTGACGTTTATCAGGGCGCGCCGACGCCCGTCGCCGGATGGCTCAGCGTCGCGCCGAAAGCCGCGACGCTCATCGCACTCGTCCGTCTCTTCGACGCGATGGGACCGGTGCTCCCGAAAGTGAATTGGATGAACATGGTCGCCGCGCTGGCGATCCTGTCGATGATCGTCGGCAATGCCGTCGCGATCGTGCAGCGTGACCTCAAGCGCATGCTCGCCTACTCCGGCATCGCGCACGTCGGCTACATGATGATCGCGATGCTCACGGTGCGCGACGACAGCGTCGCCGCGGTCGCGGTGTACACGATCACGTATGCGCTGATGAACATCGGCGCGTTCGGCGTCGTCTCGCTGCTGATCAAGAACCAGAACGACCCGCACACGCTCGACGACATCGCCGGTCTCGGATTCCGCCGCAAGTTCTACGGCTTCGCGCTTGCGATCTGCATGTTCTCGCTGTCCGGACTGCCGCCGACCGCGGGCTTCATCTCGAAGTTCTACATCTTCAAAACCGCGATCGAGTCGGGACACACGACTGTCGCGATCGTCGGCATCCTGGCCAGCATCATCTCGGTCTACTACTACCTGCGTGTCGTGTATTACCTCTACATGAAAGAGCCGGCCGAGGGGTATGTGGTTTCGGCTGGGGGTGGGGTGTTTGCGCTTGGTGCGCTGATCATCGCCGTCGTCGGAATCCTCGCCATCGGTGTTTATCCGACGCCGCTTTTCCAGGCCGCCGGAAACGCGGCTCGAGTGCTCTTGCAGCAGTAGCTGCGCATGGCCAGCAACGAACGAGATCCGATCTCAGAACTGACGACGGGGCGCTTGTCCGTCTATCTCCGATGCCTCACTTTTCTCGAGGCACAGGGACAGCGCACCGTCTCGTCGCATGAGCTCGCGGAACGCTTTCATCTCAACTCCGCGCAGATCAGGAAAGATCTGGCGTGCTTCGGCGAATTCGGAACGCGCGGCGTCGGCTACGACGTCTCGCGTTTGAAGCAACAACTCGTCGGCACCCTCGGCCTCGATCGAACCAGGAACATCATCATCGCCGGTGCCGGCAACCTCGGCATGGCACTCGCCGACTACGGCGGCTTCAACTCCAACGGATTCCACATCGTCGCGATGGTCGATCGCGACACGACGAAGGTCGGACGCACGTCGCGCGAAGGCATCCCGGTGCACGGCTGGCATCAACTCAACGACCTCGTGCGTCGCAATCACGTCGAGATCGGCATCATCGCTGTCCCCGCCGACGCCTCACAGGCCGTGTACGACGCACTCGCCGACGCGGGCATCAACGCGATCCTCAACTTCGCGCCGATGCAGATCCGGCTGCGCCCGAACGTGAAGGTCAAGTTCGTCGACCTGCGCATCAACCTCGAATCGCTCTCGTTCCACCTCAAGAACGTCGAAGACGGCATTCTCTAATCGCGCGATACTCGCGCCGTGACGCTCCTCGGCATCCTCATCCCGGCGTTGCTCGTCGCGCTCGCGTTGCGACGCTGGTTCGTGCCGCTGCCATGGACCGTCGTCGGACTCGCGCTCGCGCTGACGCTCGGATTTCTGCACGGCGCGATCTTCACGCGCGCGTTGCCGGTGCCGGTCGACGAGGTGATGCGCTCGTATCCGTATCGCGGCGTGTTCGGCGACGTCACGTCGCGCAATGCGCTGACGAACGACACGGTGAAGCAGATCCTCCCGTGGATGCAGGTCGTGCGCGAGGAACTGCTGCACGGACGTTTGCCGCTCTGGAATCGTCATCAGTTCGCGGGCTATCCGCTGCTCGCGAACGGACAGTCCGCGCCGTTCGCGCCCCTCTTCCTCGCGACACTCTTCGTGCCGCTGCCCGATCAGTTGATCGCGATGGCCGGGCTGAAACTCTTTCTCGCGATCGTCTTCGCGTGGATGTTCCTGCGCGATGAAGGCGTCTCGCCGATCGCTGCGTTTTTCGCGAGCGCGCTCTTCGCGTTCTCCGTGTTTCAAACGGTCTACCTCTACTACCCGCTCGGCACCGTCTCCGCGATGTTGCCCGCCGCCGCGTTCGCGACGATCGGCTGCGCGCGAAGTCGCGATCGTCGCTGGTTCGTGCTCCTCGCGATCGTCACAGCGACGGTGCTCGCCAGCGGACATCCCGAGACCGCGGTGCACATCGGCATCGCCTGCGCGTTGTTGCTCGTGCTCGAAGGAAAGTCGCCGCTGCGACCACTCCTCGCCGCACTCGCAGGCGCAGCACTCGCGGCACCCGCGTGGTTTCCCGTGCTCGAACAAGTGCTGATCAGCGCGCGCGCCGCGGCACTCGCCGCGACTCCGCATCCGTCGCTGCATCCGTACGTCGCGTATCTGTTTCTCAATCCCGATGCGTTCGGCAACCCCGCGCGCGGCACGTGGAGTTGGATCTCGAACTACTCCGTCGTCGCACCGACGTATCTCGGCCTGATCCCGCTCGCGCTGCTGCCCGGCGCGCGCGGACGTCGCGAGATCACGCTCGTCGCGATGTCCGCGCTGCTCTTCATCATCGCGATGAACTGGACGCCCCTCGGCCACGCGCTGAACGCGATTCCGCCGCTGAGCCTCATCGCGCCCGATCGACTGCGCGTCGTAGTGTTGTTCTTCATCGCGATCGTGGCCGCTCGCGTGCTCGATCGGACGCGCAAGGTCGAAGTGATCGTCGCCGGCGTCGCGATTCTCGCCGCCGCGATCTGGCTGCTGCACGCGAAATGGAACGTCACGCTCGACTGGCGCTCGACAGCGGGCGCGATCGCACTCGGTGCGTTTCTCATCGCGTACGCATTCAAGCGCGCGCAACTCGTCGCGACGATTGCGATCGTCGCGGAGTTGTTCGTGTTCAACGCGCACTTCAATGCGCTCGCGCCGCGCGCGTACTACAAACCGAAGCTCCCGATCCTCGCAACGCTGCAGCAACTGTCGAAAGGCGAGCCGTCGCGCATCGTCGGCCACGACTGGACGTTCCTGCCGAACGCCGCGGCGCAATACGGACTCGAAGACATTCGCGGCACGGACCCGATGGCTCTCGCAACGTACGAACGCTTCCTCGGCAAACTCGCCGTGCAGGATCCGTCGACGGATGTGAAGCGCATTCAGGACGTCGAGCAACCCGCGCTCGAACGGCTCAACGTCCGATTCCTCATCAGTGATCCGCAGCTCACGCCGTCGTCGAACTGGCTGCTGCGTTACGAAGGTCCGGACGGCAAACTCTTCGAGCGTGCGCATTGGCAGCGACGATTCTTCTCAAGCGACGCCAACGTCGGCGCGATCACGCAACTCAGCGCGACGAAGTTGCGCGTCGAGATCGACAGTCCGCGCGATGGCGCCGTCGTGCATTCGAGTCAGATCGCTGCGCCGGGCTGGCGCGTGCGCGGCGCGACGATGTTCGTCGAAGAGCCGTTCATCGCGTTTCGCGCGCCCGCGGGCCGCAGCGTGGTCACGCTCACGTACGCGCCTGTCAGCTTTTACGCAGGCTGCGCCGTCGCAATGCTCGCGTTGGTTGCGCTGCTGCTCCCTGATAGAGTTCGCGTCAAATGAAAATCAAACGCAATGCATCGGCTCAGTGGAACGGTGGACTCAAAGACGGCAAGGGCACGATCTCGACCGCGAGCGGCGCGCTCTCGCAGACGCAGTATTCGTTCGGCACGCGTTTCGAAGACGGCGTGGGCACGAACCCCGAGGAGTTGATTGCGGCCGCGCATGCGGGCTGCTTCTCGATGGCGCTTTCGGGACAACTCACGAACGCCGGCACGCCGCCGGAAAGCATCGAGACGACGGCGACCGTCACGATGGAGAAGCTCGAGGCAGGCTTCACCGTCACCGGCGTGCATCTCGACGTCACGGCGAAAGTGCCGGGCATCGACCAGGCCGCGTTCGACACCGCTGCGAACAACGCAAAAGTCGGCTGCCCGATCTCGCGCCTGCTCAACGCGACCATCACGATGGACGCGAAGCTCGCGAGCTAAAACGTCTCGCGCAGTTTCTCGACCGCTGATTCGATGTCGGGAATCAGCCCCGCGGCGCGATGCAGCTCGCCTGCTCGCGCCGCGCCTTCCACTTCGCGCGCGAGATTCTCGCCGCGTCCCGGGAAGTAACTCAGCGAGCCTTTGAGCTTGTGCGCGTGACGCGCGAGCGCGTCCGCGTCGCCTCGTTCGAGCGCGTCACGCATTCCCGCGATCAGCTCCGGCGTCTGCCGTTCGAACGCATCGCGCAATCGTGCGAGCAGCGGCGCGTTGTCGCCAATCATCGCCGTCACCGACTCACGTACGACCACCGCCTCGACCGCGGTCGCGAGTTGCGCCGAATCGACCGGCTTGGTGAGCACCAGATTCATCCCCGCGGTGAGACAACGCTCGCGATCTTCGCGCGCGCTGTTGCCCGTGAGCGCGATGATCGGCGTGCGTCCGCCGGCTTCGCGGAAGCGTCGCGTGAGCTCGATGCCGTCGATCTGCGGAAGTTGCACGTCGCAGAAGATCACGTCGAACGTGCGCGTCGCGAGCAACGCCAGCGCTTCTTCGCCGTCCGGCGCGAGCGTTACGGCGTGGCCGAGACGGCGCAGCATCTCGCCGAGAATCTCGCGATTCACTTCGTTGTCATCGACGAGCAGCACGCGCGATGGATTCGGCGTCGTCACGCGCGGCGTCAGCGTGACTTCCGACGGCGCGTTCGCGAGGCCGAGCGCCATCCCGATCGCGTCGATCAGTTCGCGCTCGCCGATCGGACGTGAGATTTGAATCGGATACTGCTTCGTCTCCAGCGGCGACGTGATGACGACGCGCGGCTGCACGAAGACGTTGGGATCGGACGTGACTGCGCACGCGAAGCGACCGCGTGGAACATCGGCGGCGCGCGCATATGCACTCGCAAAGATCCCGCGACTGCGCAGCATTTCTGCGATCGCCGCACGCGCGTAGTCGGCTGGCTCGACGATCAGAATCGCGCGGCCGGGCAGTGAGTTTTCCCACGGACGCCGCTCCGCGCTCGCGCCGATCGGATCGACCGGCAGCGGGATGACGAACGAGAAGACGCTGCCGGTGCCGGGCTGACTCGCGACCTGCACGCTGCCGCCCATCGCTTCGAGCAGACGAACGACGATCGAGAGGCCGAGGCCTGCGCCGCTGGTGCGGCGCGAGTCGGCTTGCGTGAACGGTTCGAAGATGCGTTGTCGCACCGCGGGCGCGATGCCGACGCCGGTATCGCGCACTTCGAAGCGAATTCCTTTCGCATCGGGCTGCACGTGCACCGCGATCTCGCCGTCGTGCGTGAATTTGATCGCGTTGCCGACGAGATTCACGAGGATCTGCCGCAGGCGCACCGCATCGCCCCACACGACTTCGGGCACGTCGGTCTGCACGATGTACGACAGCGTGAGTTTCTTCGACGCCGCGATGACGCCGAGGGACTTCATCGTTTCGGCGATGGTGCGGCGGAGCTCGAAGTAGACCGGCTCGAGATCGAGCTTGCGCGCTTCGATGCGTGCGAAGTCGAGCACGTCGTCGATCATCGACAGCAGCGTCTCCGCTGAACGCCGCGCGGTATCGAGTCGACGCATCGATGCTTCCGACGCTTCGTCTTCGATCGACAGTTGCAGGATCCCGATGATTGCCTGCAGCGGAGTGCGCATCTCGTGCGATACGTTCGCGACGAACTCACTCTTCGCGGCGCTCGCCTCTTCCGCGCGCGCCGATGCGTCTTCGAGCTTGCGGATCAGATCGCGGGAGACGCGCACGGCGTCCGTGAGTTGCGCGCGACGTCGTTCGGCGGTGCGTGCGGCCAGCGCGATGTAGAACCCGCCGAGGAGGAGGAAAGCGACCTTCGCGAGCTCGACGCCGGTCGGGATCGCGCGATGATCGACGGCCATCACCCAGCCGATCATCGACGCGTAGCAGAGCACTGCGAACAACGCGAAGCCGAGGGCGCGGCGAAATGTCGTTTGCGTTTGATCGGCGACGCGCAACAGCAGGATGAAGAACAGCCAGCTCGAGTCCGCGCCGGCGTGATAGATCGCGTACGTCCAGATGACGAGGTCGCCGGTGAGCGCGACGATCGTCAGATCGATCGGCGGCTCGCGGCGCAGAAAGAATGCGAGCGCGGCCCACGTGATCGCGGCCCAGCCGACAGCGACGAGCGTCGTCGCGGCCCAGCCGTGCAGCGTCGGCGTCGGGAGGATGTAGACGTTGTGGACGTAGACCGCGAGCGAGAGGAACACCGTGCCGGCGATGCGCACCAGCGGCAGCTCGATCGCGCCGAGACGCCAGCGGCGTTCGCGCCGCCGCGCCTCGATTTCGAGCGGATCGATGGCAACGGCGTTGCTCGAATCACGCGTCATCGTGTTGATTTTCACTCCGTGGCGGCGACGTTGCGCTGGCTGCGCTGCAGGATGCCGCGAACGCGCGGCAGCAGCGCTTCTTTCCGGATCGGCTTGCGAAGAAATCCCGCCGCGCCCATCTCCAGACTCTGCGTCTCCACTTCGATCCCTTGCATTCCGGTGATGAACATGGCCGGCGTGTCGATCTGCTTCTGCAGCATGATCTCGAACACCTCCAGGCCGCTGAGCGTCGGAAGGTTGATGTCGAGAATCAGCAGGTCGAACCGGCGTTTGCCGAGCTCCGCCACCGCCTCCGCACCATCGGTGACGGCAACGACATCGTAGCCCGCCTCCGCAAGATACGCTTCCACGAGCGCCGCCGAAACAAGATCGTCTTCGACGACCAGAATCTGCGCGCCGAGTCGCGACATCGAGTCCGCTGCGCGTTCGATCCGGCGTTGAATCTCGCGATGCACACGCTCCGTCTCCGCGGACGGATCGCGCCCGTACTCGCGACGCAGCATCTCGACGCATTCCTGATAGCGGCGCAGCGCCGCGTCGGGACGATCCTGTTCGAGCTGCAGCCGGATGATCGTGCGATGCACGACCTCCTGCGAAGGATCGAGTGCAAGCAAACGGCTCGCGGTTTCGAGCGCCTCTTCCCACCATCCCGCGCGAATCTGCGTCGAAAGGAGATTGCCGAAGATCGCGAGCGCACCGCGCCACAGCGTGAGACGTCGCTCGGTGAGCCACTCGTCGAATGCGCGCAGGCCGGTCGTGAAGCCGGGCAGCAGATTGCCGCGATAGATTTCCGCCGCGGTGCGAATCGAGTTGATCGACGGCGCACCGACGAGCTCACTGAACCGATGCGCGTCGACATCGACCGTCTCGCGATTGAAGCGCACGGTCACACCGTCATCGATCACGATGTCGTCGGGCAGAAAGCGCAGCGCGTACCGAAGCTCGCGCACCAGTTCCCGCACTTCCGCATGCGCCCCCGGATCGCCGAACAACAACTCCCCGATCTCCGACAACGAAGGCTTCCCCGCGATTTTCAACGCGAGATAGACGATCAACGCCTGCGTACGCGGCTTCCCAATCGACAACGCGTTGCCGCGATAGTCGATCGCCGACAGATCACCAAATAGACGAATGGAGAGGAGGACCATTGGGGACGGAAGAAAGTGTACACCTTCAGTTGGCGGTTGGCGGTTGGCAGTTGGCGGGAGCAGCAACGCCGTGGGTGAGCGGTGGTCCCCCGCCAACCGCCAACTGCCAACCGCCAACTGATTTACGGCTTAAACGCCCCCTCCGGCGCCACTTTCGCGACCACGACATCATCCAAGCGGATCGCGGTGCCGCCGTCCATCTCGCGGCGCGTCGAGATCATCAGACCGCTGAAGCGTTTGTAGTCGCGGAACTTGACCACCGACGGCTCGTCTTCCGGCTTCGATCCGGTGAGCTTCATGTGCCACTGATCGACGAGGCCTGTCTCGCGATTCACCCACATCCAGTACACGTCGTTCGGCGTGAGTCCGACGTCCTTGAACGACAGCTTCACGACGTCGTACGTCGCGCTGCCGTCCGACTTCTCGCCTGCGTACTCGCGCGTCACGCCGGGATCGAATGTTTTGAATCCCATCAAAAGCCAGTAGGTGTCGTTGATGAAGCGGCGATAGCCGAGGGTGAGGAGGTCTTTCGGATCGGCGACTTCCTGGCCGTTTTTCCAGGCCCGGCCCTCTTTCGTGTTGATGTTCATGATCACGAGCACCTCGTCGCCGTCGCGATTTTTCCCGCTGACGCGATAGTCGCCCGTGAATCGATCCCAGCGCTGCGCCCACGATGAGACAATCTTCCCTTCGCGTTCGACGTTGAACGAGAACGCGAAATAGCGAGCCTCATCCCACGCCGGACCCGCGAGCACGTCGATTGCACGCTGAGCCACGGCATCCGCGGTCGGTTGTCCCAACGCTGCAGCAGCCACGAAAAGAGAAAGGAAAACGCTGATGGTCAAGCGGTGCACGTCACCCTCCTGTCGGCGCACAACTCTAACGCGAACATGAGGAACTCCCGCATTGTCATCACCGGAGTCGGTGCATTGAGTCCCAACGGTGTCGGCCGCGAGAACTACTTCGCGGCGTCGAAGGAAGGCCGCAGCGGCGTTCGCACCATCACGCACTTCGACCCCGGCTCGCTCCCCTGCCGCATCGCCGGCGAGGTCGATTTCGATCCGACGCAGTGGGTCGATCCGAAGAACATCAAGCATGTGTCGCGCGTCGTGCCGATGTCGATCGCCGCGACCGATGAAGCACTCCGCGACGCGAAGCTCGATCCCCTCGCCGCCGACCTCGAGACGCGACGCAACATCGGCGTGATGCTCGGCTCAGGCGGCGGCGCGATCGAGTTCAGCGAGCGGATGTACGAGCTCTGGTTCAAAGGCGCAACGCGTCAGGCCTCCGTTTACTCGATTCCCTCCGGCACGATCGGCACGATCGCGTCGGAGATCTCGATGGCCTACGACCTTCACGGCTACTCGCACCTCATCTCGACGGGATGCACGTCGTCGACCGACGCCATCGGCTACGCGTATCGCAATCTCAAACTCGGTGTGTGCGACTACGTCGTCACCGGCGGCGCAGACGCCGCGATCACCGAAGGCGTGATGACCGGCTTCTGCATCATGCGCATCGTGTCGAACTCGTGGAACGACGAGCCCTCGCGCGGCTCGCGACCCTTTACCGCCAACCGCGACGGCTTCGTCCTCGGCGAAGGTTCCTGGATGTTCGTGATGGAACGCGAGGAAACGGCGCGCGCGCGCGGCGCGCACATCTACGCCGAAGTCGCAGGCTAT